>CAIXXI010000424.1 GCA_903923345.1 uncultured Burkholderiales bacterium
CGCACCGAGCGGCTGAAGATGACCGGATTGCCGCGCTGGCCATCGACCTGCGGAAACATCAGCTCGATGCCGCTTGCCCTGCGCTCAACTGCATCGATCAGATCGGCGATGTCTTGGGCGTTGAGCAGGGGCTGATCGGAGAGCGCCACCAGCACGGCATCGTGTGCTGAATCCAGGCTTGCGAGCCCGAGGCGTTGAGAAGAAACCTGGCCTTCTTCGGGGTCGAGGTTTTGCACGATGCGAATGCCAAGCCCATTCAGGCGGGGCCTGATGTGCTCGGCGTAGTGGCCCAGCACCACCACCACCTCATGGATGCCGGCACGGTGAAGGGCCTGGATCAGACGGCGAATCAGCGGTTCACCGTCGAGCTCGAGCAGGCATTTCGGGCGATGCCCCATGCGCGATCCGGCGCCTGCAGCGAGCAGCACGGCTGCAAGCTTGAGGGGTGCCGACGAACGGGTGATGTGTGATTGCGTCATCGTGAGCAAGGATAATGGTGTTTTCCTGAGAGCCCGATTTGAAGCCTGCCCGATCTGAACGCCCTGCGATGGCCGGGCTGCGACTCCGCGCCCGGCTGCGCCGCTCACTGCGCAAGCTGCAAACCGGTGCGAGCCAAACCGACGGGATGACCGTGCAGGAACTGCTCGACCTGCATGGCGCAGCCCCACTGGCCGCGGTGCTCGTCTTGCTGTCCCTGTGCTGCGTGGTCCCGATCGCCGGAGTCGGCAATGTGTTCGGTGCGGCGCTGTGGATGATCAGCTGGCAATGGTGGCAGGCCAGAGGTTCGTTGACCCTGTCTGATCGGGTTTCAAGTCTGAAATTGGGCCATCGGGCCAGCCTCTGGCTGCTTCGCCTGCTCACCACGGTCTATGCGGTGGCCGGCCGGCTGTCGCGCCCGCGCGGGCGCGTACTGGATGCGGACTGGATGCGAGGCTTCTGGGCGATCTGGATCGCCGTGCAGGCCTTCATCATCTTTTTGCCCCTGCCCCTGGGCAATGTGCTGCCGGCCTTCAGCCTGGTGGCGCTGGGGCTTGGGCATCTGTTGCGCGATGGCCTGATGCTGCTGGTGTCGCTGGTGCTCGGACTGCTGGCACTGATTTATTTTGTGATGCTCAGCGGACTCGTCTGGCAATTGACCCAGCAGGGATTCGAGAGTCTGCTTGCGCTGTTTCGTTGAACCCAATCCACTGAGAGCCATGACATGCTGAAAATCTGGGGCCGCCGCAATTCAATCAACGTGATGAAAGTGCTTTGGGTCTGTGACGAAATCGGACTGCCCTACGAGCGTATCGATGCCGGCATGCACTTCGGGGTGGTCGATACGCCCGAATACGGTCTGCTGAATCCCAATCGCCGGGTCCCGACCATCAACGATGACGGCTTCGTGCTCTGGGAGTCGAACACCATCGTGCGCTACCTGGCCTCAAAGCATGGGCGCGATGACCTGCTGCCGACCGATCTCCAGGGGCGCGCCGATGTCGAGCGATGGATGGACTGGACCACGGCTAGCGTGACGATCGGCATGACGCCGCTGTTCTGGCAGCTGATCCGAACGCCCGAGGCGCAGCGCAATGCGGCCGTACTGGCTCAGGCCACCGTCGATGCCGAGCGGTGCATGCGCATTCTCGATAGCCATCTGAGCGCGCGAAAATTCCTGTGCGCCGAGCGCTTCACGGTTGCCGACATTCCAGTCGCCGCGTTTGTCCAGCGCTGGCGCTCGCTGCCGATCGAGCATCCGTCATTGCCAGGTCTGGAGGCCTACCAGCAGCGCATGCTCGAGCGCGAGCCGTTTCGCACGCACATCACCCTGCCCTTGAGTTGAGGTGCGTCCTTGGGACTGTTCGACGACATTGCCGAGCGTCGTATTCTGGCGGCTCAGGACGCTGGGGAGTTTGATCGCTTGCCGGGCCATGGGCGACCGCTGGTGATCACCGAGGATTTCTCGATGCCGATCGAAGTGCGGATGGCGCAGCGCCGTCTGCAGCGCATCCAGGCGGATGACCGGTTTACGCTGGCAGCCCAGTTGCTCGCCAGGCGGCGTCATCGCGCCGCCCTGGGTGTGGCTCAGAACCCGAGTTCGCTCAGCAGGTCATCCACTTCGGATTGCGAGGACACAGCGTCTTCGCGACCTTCAACCACCTGAGGGCCTTCGAGCATTTCCTGATGCCGGGCGCGCTGATCTTCCGGGGCTGATTCGATCAGCAGGTTGACCAGTTCTGCTTCGATCTTCTGCGTGATTGCATCGATCTTGCGGCAGACCTGGCCGGTGAGGTCCTGGAAGTCCTGCGCCATCATGATGTCGGTGTGCAGTGTGGCCGTGCGTTCCGAGCGAGCGATCGTGGCCGCCAGTGCGCTGCGTGTGTTCAGGAACATCTCACGGTAGCCAGCTGACGGTCGTTCGCCGCGTTCGATCAGGGCGTCCCATTGAACCAGCAGCGCTGCGGAATCATCGCGCGTGGCTTGTTGAAGCGGCGTCAGCTCATCCAGTGTGTCCAGCACTTTCTCGGCGCTGCGTTCACACATGTCGGTCACGTACTTCAGCCGGTTTCGGGCGTCAGGAATCGCAGCC
>CAIXXI010000425.1 GCA_903923345.1 uncultured Burkholderiales bacterium
ATCGAATCCGCTGAAACGCCGATTGCATGGCAGCAGGCCGCAGCAGCCAGCGCGTTTCTCACATTGTGCGGGCCATCGATCGCAAGCCTTGCCTCGAGGCTCTGAGCGCCGATCCGGATCTTGAACGACTGCGGCTGTGCATCGGGCGAGGCGTGAACCGCGCACTCGGGACTCAGACCGAAATCGATGACACGGCGCGCGCCGGCCAGTTCGCGCCACAGCGCTGCATGCGGATCATCACCCGGATACACCGCGATGCCGTCTGGCGGCAGCGCAGCGAGTGCCGCGCCGTTTTCGCGGGCGGTCGCCTCGACGGTGTGCATGAACTCCTGATGCTCGCGCTGCGCGTTGTTGACCAGGGCCACCGATGCCTGCGCGATCTGTGCCAGCCAGGCGATCTCTCCCGGGCGGTTCATGCCGAGCTCGATCACCGCGGCTCGGTGATCGGCATTCAATTCGAAGACGGTGATCGGCACGCCAATGTCATTGTTCAGGTTGCCTCGGGTGTACAGGCGCGCTGCCTCACCGAAATGGGCCGACAGGATCGAGGCAATCATTTCCTTGACCGTCGTCTTGCCGTTGCTGCCGGTCACCGCAATGACGGGCAGCTTGAATCGACGCCGCCAACCGGCGGCGATCTCACCGAGTGCACGACGCGTGTCTTCAACACAGAGTGCAGGGGCGCGGCAGGCGTCGGTCCAGCGCTCGATGAGCAAGGCGGCGGCGCCTGCTTGAATGGCCTGCCCGACGAAGTCGTGCGCATCGTGGTGCTCGCCCCGAATGGCCACGAAGAGCTGACCGGGACGAACCGCTCGGGTGTCGGTGCTCACGCCGGTGATGCGCAGAGCGGCATCACCCGGATCGGTGGCGATGAGCCGGCCCGATCCCAACCAGTCGAAGGCCTGGCGCAGTTCAAACACGCTGCGCCCCCCTGACATGGCTGCGCCGGGCCAGCGCCTGCTGTGCACAGACCCGGTCATCGAAGGA
The DNA here is from genome assembly GCA_903923345.1 of uncultured Burkholderiales bacterium. Lineage (GTDB taxonomy): Bacteria > Pseudomonadota > Gammaproteobacteria > Burkholderiales > Burkholderiaceae_E > UBA4615. The sequence goes on from CAIXXI010000425.1 coordinate 988, forward strand.
ATGCCTGACGCCTGCGATCTCCTGATAGGCCTCGTGGCCCTTGCCGGCGATCAGCACGACGTCAGCGTCTTGCGCATCGCACAGCGCCCGATCGATCGCCTGCGCGCGATCGGCCAGCCGCAGCGCCAGGGTCGAGCCCAGGCCCAGCGCGATCGCGTCGAGAATCCGCTCGGGCGACTCACTGCGCGGGTTGTCGCTGGTCAGCACGATCTGGTCGGCATCGCGCGCGGCCACCTGCCCCATCAGTTCGCGCTTGCCCGGGTCGCGGTCACCGCCTGCACCGAAGACACACCACAGCCGGCCGCCGCGCGATGTGGCGATCGGGCGCAGGGCGGCCAGGGCATTGGCGAGAGCGTCTGGCGTGTGGGCGTAATCGACCACCACCAGCGGCGCGCTCGACGCATCGGGCGCCGTAACCGGTTGCAGGCGGCCGGGCACAGGGGACAGGCCCTGCAGGTGCGCGACGACCTGCTCCAGCCCATGGCCCAGCGCCAGCCAGGTGCAGGCCACTGCCAGCAGGTTGGCGACATTGAAGCGGCCGATGAGCTGGGACTCGACTCGGGCTGTGCCCCAGTCGCCATCGAGTTCGATCAGCATCCCCTGCGCGCCATGCCGCACGCTGACCGCGACCAGCTCGCGATCGACGCGAGCCGCGCCGCGGACGACCGGCTGGCCCTCGGCGATGCGATAGCCGATGCTCGACAGACCAGGAGACATCGCCGCGAGCATGGTCGCGCTCCAGGGATCGTCCAGGTTCACGACCGCGCACTGCAGACCCGGCCAGGCAAACAGCCGGGACTTGGCCTGTGCATAGGCCTGCATCGTGCCGTGATAGTCCAGGTGGTCGCGGGTCAGATTGGTGTGAACGGCCACCGTGATCCGGGTGCCATCGATGCGATGCTGATCCAGCCCGATCGAGGATGCCTCGATCGCGACCGCCTCGATGCCCTGCTGCTCGAAATCGGCAAAGAAGGCTTGCAGCGCCAGTGCGTCCGGCGTGGTCAGGCCGAAATCCGACAGGCCGCCGGGCACGCCCGAACCCAGGGTTCCGATGACCGAACTCGGCGTGCCCATACCGCTCAGGCCCTGCGCAATCCACTGTGTGCAGCTGGTCTTGCCATTGGTGCCGGTGACTGCAATCACCTTGAGGCGAGCGGTCGGACAGCCATGGAAGGCATCCGCAATCGGACCGCACCACTGCTTGAGGTCGGCGATTGCGCGATAAGGAATCGAGACGGCGCCAAGCTCATGCGTGCCACCCTGCTCAAGCACAAGCGCGGCTGCGCCACCGGCAATCGCCTGATCGATGAAGCGGCGCCCATCCGATCGTTCGCCCGGATAGGCAAAAAACGCATCACCCGGCCTGACGGCACGGCTGTCGGCGACCAGCGCTGCCTCAGGCGGCAGCACCGACCGGAGCCAGTCGGCGACATCCTGGACCGTGCGCGACAGGACTGCGCTCACATGCTCTCCCGAACCGGATCGACCGGATGGATGAGGGTGGCAAACGGCGCATCGGGCGGCACGCGCAGCGCGCGCAGGGTGTCACCGGTGATCCGGGCGAACACCGGTGCGGCGACTTGCCCGCCGTAGTGCTGTCCGGCCGAGGGTTCATCCACCATCACGGCGACAATCACCCGAGGCTTCGAGACCGGAGCGAAGCCGACAAAGGAAGCGATGTAGCGGTTGGCGTAGGCGCCGTTTTCCAGCTTGTGCGCGGTGCCAGTCTTGCCGGCCACGCGATAGCCGGGGATCTGCGCCAAGGGCGCGGTGCCCTGCGGCCCTGCGGCCATCTCGAGCATCTTGCGCACGGCCTGCGCGGTCTCGGGTTTGAAGACCGGCACGCCAGCCACGGGCTCGTCCAGACGCAACATGGTGAGCGGCATGAGATCGCCGTCGCGAGCAAAGACCGAGTATGCGCGCGCGATCTGGATCAGGGAGACCGAGATGCCGTGGCCGTAGGACATGGTCGCCTGCTCGATCGGCTTCCAGGTCTTGTACGGCTTGACCCGCCCCGCCACTGCACCCGGAAAGCCGAGTTGCGGCGGCTGACCAAAGCCCACCGCGGTCAGGCCTTCCCACATGCGCTGCGGCGGCAGCTTCAGGGCCATCTTGACCGTGCCCACGTTCGAGGACTTCTGCAGGACCTGCTCGACCGTCAGCGGGCCGTAGGTATGGGCATCGCCGATGGTCGCGGTGCCGATGGTCAGCTTTCCGGGCGCCGTGTCGATGATCGAGGAGGGCTTGACCTTGCCGTTTTCCAGCGCCATGGCAACCGAAAACGGCTTCATCGTCGAGCCCGGCTCGTAGATGTCAGTGATGGCGCGATTGCGCAATTGCACGCCGGTCAGCGCCAGCCGGTTGTTGGGATCGTAGGTCGGCCAGTTTGAAAGGGCCAGCACCTCTCCCGTGCGCACATCGATGACCACGACCGCTCCCGCCTTGGCCCGGTGCTCACGCACCGCATCGCGCAAGGCGTTGTGGGCCAGAAACTGGATCCGCGAATCGATGGACAGGGCGAGATCGGCGCCGTCCTGCGGCTCACGGCCCGAGCCGATCTGCTCGATGATCCGCCCGAGGTTGTCCTTGATGACGCGCCGGCTGCCGGGCTTGCCTGCGAGTCGCTGCTGCTGCGACAACTCGAAGCCTTCCTGTCCGGCGTCCTCCACATTGGTGAAGCCGACCACATGCGCCACCGTCTCGCCCTCGGGATAGTGGCGCTTGTATTCGTTGCGCTGATGGATCCCGGGGATTTTCAGGGCCGCCACCTTGGCCGCCACATCGGAATCAACCTGGCGCTTCAGATAGACGTAGTTCTTGTCCTCGCCCAGCTTGCGCTCGAGCTCGCGCCGATCCATGCCCAGCAATTTGGCCAGGCGGGCCTTCTGCTCGGGCGTCGCATTGACATCGTCGGGATCAGCCCAGACGGCCTTGGCGGGCAAGCTGCTGGCCAGCATCGCACCGGTTCGATCGACGATCTTGCCGCGAATCGCCGGGATCTCGAGGTTGCGTTCGTAGCGTGAGGCGCCTTGCTTCTGGAGGAAATCATTGCTCCAGGCCTGCAGCCAGAACGCGCGCATGGCCAGGGCCATGAAACAGCCCGCCATCAGCCCCAGGAGCAGGCGCGACCGCCAGGCCGGCAGCTTGGTGGTCAGCAGGGCATTGCGGGTGAGCTTGACTGGACGCGGCATGTCAGCGAGCCACTGGCTTTGACCCCGCCGCGGACGGCGTGGCATTGATGTACAGGGTGCGATCCGGGGTGACCGGTTGCATCTTCAGATCACGACGGGCTGCTGCATCGATCAGGGAGTGCTTGGCGAGACGGGTCTGCTCCAGCTGCAACTGTTTCCACTCGACCTCATGGCGACGCGCCGTCGACTGGGCGCGCTCCAGATCGATGAAGCCCTTGCGCGCCCGATGCTGCGAGGTCACCAGCAAAAGCGAGCAGGTCAGCAGGATGGTCATGAGCAGGACATTCAGTTTGGCCACGGGTCAGATCCTTTGCGCGATACGCAGCACGGCCGACCTCGACCTCGGATTGGCGGCAACCTCCTGCGCATCCGGCAACACCCGTGCCACCGTGCGCAGACGAGGCGGCGTGTCATGCACCCGCGCCCCGGTGATCGGATCGCGCCGTGCCTGTTGACCCGACTCTCGCGACATGAACTGCTTGACCATCCGATCTTCGATCGAGTGAAAACCCATGACCACCAGGCGTGCGCCCGGACACAAGCGATCGACTACGCGATCGAGGACGAGCGCGAGCTCCTCAAGCTCTTGATTGACGAGAATCCGTAGAGCCTGAAAGGTGCGGGTGGCCGGGTCCTTGCCCACTTCCGGCTTCTTCTGCCGGCTGCGGACGACGCCCGCCACGAGAGCGGCAAGCTCTCCAGTGGTACGGAACGCCTCGGCGCCGAGTTCCCGGCAGCGAGCAGCAATCGCCTTTGCAATCGGAACAGCAAACCGTTCTTCCCCATAATTCTTCAGAGCCTCCGCAATGTCGGATTCCGACGCCTGTTGCAACCACTCTCGAGCCGACTGTCCATGCGCCGGATCCATGCGCATGTCGAGCGGCCCATCGCTTCTGAAACTGAAGCCCCTGGCTGGGTCATCGAGCTGAGGCGACGACACACCCAGATCCAGCAAGACACCGTCGACACACTTCAAATTCAGCGAATCGAGCACGTCACCGATGTCCGAAAACCGTCCCCACACCACCCCGAACCGGGGATCCGACCATCCCTGCGCCACCGCGACGGCCTGCGAATCGCGATCCATCGCGATCAGCCGCCCCGCCGGACCCAGCGCCGCGAGAATCGCCGCCGAATGCCCACCCCGGCCGAAAGTCCCGTCGACATAAACACCGTCGGGCCGGATGGCCAGCCCATCGATGCATGCCGTGAGCATCACCGGCCGGTGATCCCTGACGACGTCCGTCACGCCTCGCCCCAGCCCTAGATCGACAGGCCGGACAGCGCCTCGGGCAGACCCCCGGCGATCGCTTCGTCTTCCTTGGCCGCCAGACGGGCCGCATCCCAGAGTTCGAAATGCGCACCCATGCCCAACAGCACCACTTCCTTTTCCAGACCGACCGCCGAGCGCAGCTCGGGCGCAATCAAGAGGCGCCCGGTTCCGTCGAGCTCGACATCGGTGGCATTGCCCAGAAAGAAGCGCTTCCAGCCGCTTGCACTGATCGGCAAGGCCGCAATGCGCTCACGCACCGACTCCCAGACCGGGCGCGGGTACAGGAGCAGACAGCCATCAGGGTGGCGGGTCAGCGTCAGCCGCCCCTCGCATTGCAAGACCAGCGCTTCGCGATGACGCGTGGGGACCGACATGCGGCCCTTCGCATCCAACGACAAAGCGGATCTCCCCTGAAACATGGCGTGCCTGTATCCGTCAATTCCGGTTTGGGATGTGCTTCAAATGGAGTGATTTCCCACAATCAACCACTTTTTTGCACCTTTTCCCACTGTACGGAAAAGCACAAGCCGGGTCAAGGCGATGACCGCTTTTTTTCAATGGGGACAAGGACTTAGCAGTCAGGCTTGAGACTGGATCTACATCCAGTGTCACAGTGTAGATTGTTAAGAATCAATGTCTTAACAATTGATATTCAAGTGACAGGTGAGATGGAGCGGGTCTATAGGCCGGATTCTGTGAGCCGGTTTCCCGGCTGACGGTCATTCCTCTAGTCCCCGGGTTACCCCGGGGCTCAAGCCACCTACCCGCACGCTCGGAGGGGCGTCCTGTGCGGCGAACCGCGCGCGTGCCTATGCGGTGTTGCTCCGGGTGGGGTTTAGCGTGCCGTCCCTGTCACCAGGAACGCGGTGGGCTCTTACCCCACCTTTTCACCCTTGCCGCAGGCCGGTGACCCGGCCGTCTGGCGGTTTGTTTTCTGTGCCACTGTCCGTCGCCTTGGGTTCAACCTTTCGGAAGAACTTGCTGCGCCTGGCCGTTAACCAGCACCCTGCCCTCCGGAGTCCGGACCTTCCTCCCGGACATCTGCATGTCCCGGCGACCGTCCGACCCGCTCCAGAGCGCATTCTAGCCCCGGGTTGCCGCCGGGTTGTCTTCAATGTAGGCGCGCACGATGGAGACAAAATCGGCATCGGGCACGAAACCCATCGCGGTGGCCCGCGAGGTGTCGAAGCGCGCGGCCCAGGTGCGCACCAGACGCATCACGCTCTCATCGGGCTGATGGCGGATTCGGGCTGCGACCGCGTCGCCGGCGACCGCTTTCAGTGCGGCGATCTCCTCGTCCATCGAGGCGGTCAGGCCCGGCAGGTTCAGGCTGCGATGCCAACCCCAATCCTGCGGCGAAAGCTCCAGGGCACGCAGCAACATGGTGACCACCGAACGCGGCGAAGCAACCCACATTTCGGTCTGGGGCGGCACCGGCAGGATCGCCTCGACCCCGGCCAAGGGCTCGCGCACGATGCCGGAAGCAAAGCCCGACGCGGCCCCATTGGGCCGACCGGGCCGTACCACCACCGTGGGGACCCGCACCGAGCGGCCGTCGATGAAGCCCTTGCGGGTGAAATCCTGGACCATCAGCTCGCCGATCAGCTTCTGAATGCCATAGGAGCCTTGCGGGGTGGGCGTGGTGGCATCGGTGACGACCGCCGGCAGATCACCGCCGAACACCGCAATCGAGCTTGAAAACAGCAGCCGTGGCACATGGCCGCAGGCGCGACAGGCCTCCAGCAGCGCCCGCGTGCCATCCAGATTGACCCGCATGCCCAGGTCGAAATCCGCCTCGGCCGTGCCGCTGACGACAGCCGCAAGGTGAATCACCACCGCGGTGTCGCGATCGACCAGCGCACGCACCTGGTTGGCATCCGAGATGTCGCCCGCGATGTTGCGAACTCGCGGATCCTGGATCGAACCGTGTCCCTGGTCAAAGCAGGTGATGTGCTTGACCGGCTGGGTGTGCAGCCCGCTGCCATCAGCCAGCTGGAGTGCGCCCTGCGCCAGGATGCGTGCAATCAGTTGCTGGCCGAGAAAGCCGGCGCCGCCGGTGATCAGGATGTTCATGAGGTCTCCATGGTTCGTGTGTTGATGCAGTCAATCGGGCTGGCTTGCCCGGCGCATTCGCCCAGGGCGAAAAACTGTGGTGTCGCCATAAAACGATGGATCACTGTTGGCCTCGCACCAGCCCGGCAGGCCCATCACCGGCACCGGGCAGAAACCCTGCGAGACCAGACGATCCGACGTGAGCCAACGCGACAGTTCGGCGTCGATTTCGCCATGTCCTGACCCAACAGGCAAGCGCAGGATCAGGCCATGCGCGGTGATGCCCTTGAAGGGCGATTCGAGCTTGTGCAGCAAGGCATGGCCGAACACCGACGTGCTGACCCTCGTTATCAGCTCGACGCGCTGATGAATGAACAGCGCCGACCAGTCGAAATGGCGCAGCGAGGCATCAAGCGCCTCATCCTCGCTGACCCAGACCAGACCGTTCTCGTCAAAGAGGGTTGCGGCATCGCGCAGCCCACCCCGGCCGGTTTGGGCCTGGGCGGGTTCGACGGCGTGGGCGTGCACCGCATTGAGACGGGCCTTGCTCCGTGGCCAGCGCAGCCAGGTCAGCGCGTTGTAGAGGTCGTGCCGGGCACCTGTTCCGTCCAGCCGGGTGGACACCTCCCCGGTCTGGAAAATCCGGTGCTCGTAGCCGAGTCCGGGCTGATCGGATGGCCTGTCGGCTGGCACGAATTGCAAGGGCCTGCCGGATTCGGTCACGACACCGGTCTGCAGCGCCCAGTCATTGAGACGGCCCAGCCGCGCAAGCGGTGCCAGCGGCAGCAGCGCGCTCAGCCAGTCGCTCAGCCCGTGCAGCCAGGGCGGCGGCATCGACTCAGGCGGACAGCCGCCAGGCAAGGGACTCTCCGGCGGCCAGCGGCACGATCGATTCGTCGCCGAAGGGCAGCGACTCCGGGATGGTCCAGGCTTCGCGGCGCAGGGTCACGGTGTCACGGTTGCGGGGCAGGCGATAGAAGTCGGGGCCGTGATGGCTGGCGAAGCCTTCGAGGCGATCGAGCTGGCCGACCGATTCGAAGGCAGCGGCATACAGCTCCAACGCATGCGGCGCGGTGTAGCAGCCAGCGCAACCGCAGGCATTTTCTTTGAGGTGCTGCGCATGGGGTGCGCTGTCCGTGCCCAGAAAGAAGCGCGGATTGCCCGATGTGGCCGCCTCGAGCAGGGCGCGACGGTGGGTTTCGCGCTTAAGAATAGGCAGGCAGTACCAGTGCGGACGCATCCCCCCCTTGAACAGGGCATTGCGCTCGTAGAGCAGGTGATGGGCGGTGATGGTGGCGCCGATCGGACCGCCCGACTGCGCCACATACTGCGCCGCCTCCCGGGTGGTGATGTGCTCGAAAACAATGCGCAGCTGCGGGAAATCCCGGCGAAGCGGCTCGAGCACCGTGTCGATGAAGACCGCCTCGCGATCGAACACATCGACCGCCGGATCGGTCACCTCGCCATGAATGAGCAAGGGCAGGTCACTGGCCTGCATGGCTTCGAGTGCCGGACGCACGGCTTCGATGGCGGTGACGCCGGCCTCAGAGTGCGTGGTCGCACCCGCCGGATAAAGCTTGACCGCGTGCACGATGCCTGATGCCGCGGCCTTGCGGATTTCGTCCGGCGAGGTGGCGTCGGTGAGATACAGCGTCATCAGCGGCTCGAATGCCTGACAGGCTGGCTCGTTCGGCGCAGCCCGGCGCAGTGCGTCGAGGATCCGGTCTCGGTAGGCCCGCGCCTGGTCGGTGGTCGTGACCGGAGGCTTGAGGTTGGGCATCACGATGGCGCGGGAGAATTGCCGCGCGGTGGCGGCCACCACCGCACCGAGCGCCACACCGTCACGCAGGTGCAGGTGCCAGTCGTCGGGGCGGGTCAGGGTCAGGGTTTGCATGGACGGTGCTCAAGAAAAAGCAGCTGATGGGCAATTCGATTAGCTAGGCTAGGATTGTCCCACGATGCCTGATCGACTCGCACGATGACCGAACTGCAAGCCAGGCTCTTCGAGCCCATCATCCTGACGCACGCGCTGGCCGCATCGATGGCCGTCGTCCTGGGTGCATGGATCTTTTTGCGCCGAAAAGGGACGCGCCTGCATCGCACGCTCGGCCGGATCTGGGTGGCTGCGATGGCTCTGACGGCTGCGACCTCGTTCGTGATCCCGGCGCGAGTCCTGGGGCTGGACACACCCCTTGGCCGATTCGGTCCGATCCACCTGCTGTCGGTGCTGACTCTGGTGACGCTCGTCGGCTCAATCGCAGCGATTCGACGCGGCAGGCAGCCCGCGCACCGATCCGCGATGATCAGCCTCTATGTGAGCTTGCTGGTTGCCGGTGCCTTCACCTTGCTGCCTTCGCGTGTCCTCGGAGCCTGGCTGCGAGCGTTGTTCGGCTGACTCGTGGTCAGGTGATCAGAAT
>CAIXXI010000426.1 GCA_903923345.1 uncultured Burkholderiales bacterium
GCGGCTGCTTTCGCCACCGACTTGTGGCTGGCGCTGACCCTCCTCTTCATGCGAGCCATGGTCTCTTCAATGGACGTGCCGGCACGCAATGCCTTCGTGATGGCGGTGGTCCAGCCCTACGAGCGGGCCGCCGCGGCCAGTTTCACCGCCGTGCCGCGAAGCCTGGCTGCAGCCGCGGGCCCACTGCTGGCCGGATGGATGATCGATGCCGGACATCTGGCCCTGCCGCTGATCGTGTGCGGCGTGCTGAAGATCAGCTACGACCTGGCGTTGTGGTTCGCCTTCGGACGGCTCGAACGAGAGATGGCGGGTTCCTAGCGACTGTCTCAGCCAGGTGCATGACGTCGCTTCCTACCAAAAACGCATGAGCTTGAGCCGATTCCTCAGTTCCCCGGTATAGGCGGGCCACCTACACTGCGCCGCGTCCATTCTTCGATTCGAGTGTTCCCGATGTCTGCCTATCTATCCCGACGTGCCGCATTGTCCGTGGTGTTCGCTGCTGCCCTGAGCCAGGGCATTTCAAGCCCTGCGCAGGCCGCCGGCCCGACGCTGCTGAACGTGAGCTATGACGTCTCCCGCGAGTTCTACAAGGACTACAACGCGGTGTTCGCGGCCCATTGGAAGAAGACCACCGGTGAGAGCCTCACCCTGAATCAGAGCCATGGCGGCTCGAGCCGGCAGGCCCGCAGTGTCGCCGACGGCCTTGAGGCTGACGTCATCACGATGAACCAGCACAACGACATCGATATTCTTGCCGAGCGGGGCAAGCTGATCCCAGCCGACTGGGCCAAGCGCCTGCCGAATAACAGCGCGCCCACCACCAGCGTGACGGTGATTCTGGTGAGAAAGGGCAATCCGAAGAACATCCGAGACTGGACCGACCTGGGTCGACCGGGTGTCGGCGTGATCATTCCTAATCCGAAGACCAGCGGCAACGGCCGCTACACCTACCTCGCAGCCTGGGGCTCGGCGGTGAAAAACGGCGTCAGCCCGGAGGCTGCCAAGGCGCTGGTGACGCGCATCTTCGCGAACGTGCCGGTTCTGGACGGTGGCGGCCGGGGCGCCACCACCACCTTCGCTCAGCGCAACATGGGCGATGCGCTGGTGACCTTCGAGAGCGAAGTGCCTCTGATCGAAAAAGAATTCGGCGCCAACTTCGAAGTCATCTACCCCAGCCGCACCATCCTGGCCGAAAACCCGGTGAGTGTGGTCGACAAGGTGGTCGACAAGAAAGGCACGCGCAAGCAGGCCGAGGCCTACCTGCAGTTCCTCTACAGCGAGGCGGGCCAGGAAGTCGCCGCAAAGCACCATATCCGGCCGCGCAACGACAAGGTGCTGGCGAAGTACGCCAAGGCCTTCCCGAAGCTGAACACTTTCACTGTGGACGAAGTCTTCGGTGGCTGGTCGCAGGCTCAGAAAGAGCACTTCAACGACGGCGCGTCCTACGACCAGGTCATCGCTGCCGCCAAGCGTTGAACGCTCAACGGGCAGAGTCGTGATCCTCTCGAGAACGCTGCTCAAGCGCCACTCGGTGCTGCCCGGCTTCGATCTCTCGCTGGGCTTTGCACTGCTGTATCTGAGCCTGATCGTACTGATTCCGCTGTCGGCGGCCTTTCTCAAGACCTTCACACTCAGTTGGGCGCAGTTTCTGGAGGCCACCACGACACCGAGAGTGCTGGCCAGCTATCGCCTGAGCTTCAGTGCGTCGTTTCTGGCCGCCCTGCTCAATGCCGCCTTTGGCCTGATCGTGGCCTGGGTGCTGGTGCGCTACGAATTTCCGGCCAAGCGGATGGTCGATGCGCTGGTCGATCTGCCCTTTGCGCTGCCGACCGCGGTGGCCGGCATCGCCCTCACCGCGATCTATTCTGGCAATGGCTGGATTGGCCAGTGGCTGCCCTTCAAGGTGAGCTTCACACCGATCGGCGTGTGGGTGGCGCTGGTGTTCATCGGCCTGCCGTTCGTGGTGCGGACCGTCGAGCCGGTGCTGGCCGACCTGGGTCACGATGTCGAGGAAGCCGCCGCGACGCTGGGCGCGACGCCGTGGCA
>CAIXXI010000427.1 GCA_903923345.1 uncultured Burkholderiales bacterium
CGTCTGGGCTCAGTCCGCGAAATAATTCAGGATCGCGTCCAGCCCGCACTGATTGATTGCATGGGTGGTTTCGTTGCGCACCACCGGTTTGGCGTGGAACGCAACCGACAAACCCGCAATCGACATCATCTGCAAGTCATTTGCACCATCGCCCACGACGATCGCCTGAGCGGGGCTGATGCCTATTTGCGAGCAGACCTGCTCGACGATGCGACGTTTGAGCTGGGCATTGACGATCGGCCCGAGTAACTTTCCAGTGAGCCGGTCGTCGATGATTTCAAGCACATTGGATCGCGCCCAATCCAGACCGAGTCGTGTTTTGAGCCGCTCGGTGAAATAGGTGAACCCGCCCGACACCACCAGTGTGCGCAAACCCGCTTGCTTGAGGCCTGCAATCAGGGTGTCAGCGCCAGGCGACAGGCGCACGCGCTCGGTCCAGACCTGGTCCAGCGTCTGGCTCGGCAATCCGGCCAGCAATGCGACGCGCCTGCGCAGGCTTTCATCATAGTCGGCGATCTCGCCTCGCATCGCGGCTTCGGTGATGGCAGAGACCTCGGCCTTGCGTCCGGCGAAATCAGCGATTTCGTCGACACATTCGATCGTGATCAGGGTCGAATCCATATCGAAGACGGCCAGGCGAAAGTCCTCGGCCCGTAATCCTGCAGCCACGATCTCGGCATCCACGCCCAGCGCCTGGCCCATCTGAGTGACCTGCTCGCCGTCGATGGCCACGTCATGCCAGCGCGCAAGAGACATCGTGCGATGCGCCGGAACGGTCCCGACTGCAGCGGAGAAAGCTGCGACCGCCTCTTCTGACAGCCTCGGGTGTTGAACGATGAGCCGGCTCATGTCGACAGTGCCTTGATGAATTCACGCAGACGCGCGACACGCTGCTCGGTATCGACCGTTCGGGTGGTGAGGCGCAATCGGTCCGGGCCCGAGAGCTTTGCATCCTTGCGTGACTGGATGAAGCGGATGATGCGCTCCGGCGGAATCGGCGGATTCGGCACGAACTGCAAAACGATGGCCTCACTCGATGCATCGATTCGCGACACGCCCAAGGGAGCCGACAGAATCCGCAGGCGGTGAGTCTCGACCAGTGCCTTTGCAGCCTCGGGCAGTTTGCCGAAACGGTCGATGAGCTCCTCCTGCATGCCGTCCAGTGCATCGAGCGTGGTGCAGTTGGCCAGCCGCTTGTACAGGGTCAGGCGTTCATGGACGTCGCCACAGAATTCGGTTGGCAACAGCGCAGGCACGTGCAGGTTGATTTCAGTGACCGCTTCGAGCGGGGCGGATAAATCCGGCTCGCGGCCGTTTTTCAAGGCCCGCACCGCGTGATTGAGCATGTCGTTGTACAGGCCGAATCCGACTTCCTGCATGTCGCCCGACTGTGAATCGCCGAGCACCTCGCCTGCGCCTCTGATTTCGAGGTCATGCATGGCCAGGAAGAAACCTGAGCCGAGCTCTTCCATCGACTGGATGGCGTCGAGCCGTCGGGTTGCATCCTTGGTGATCGCGCTTTCGTCAGGGATCAGCAGGTAGGCATAGGCCTGGTGGTGCGAGCGGCCGACGCGGCCGCGCAGTTGATGCAATTGCGCCAAGCCGAATCGGTCGGCACGGTGCATCACGATGGTGTTGGCGGTGGGGACATCGATCCCGGTTTCGATGATGGTCGTGCACAGCAGCACATTGGCGCGCTGGCCGTGGAATTCGCGCATGACGCGCTCGAGTTCGCGCTCGTGCATCTGGCCGTGAGCGACCGCGATGCGGGCTTCCGGGACGAGCTTTTCAAGCATCGCCCTGCGGTTCTCGATGGTCTCAACCTCGTTGTGCAGAAAATAGGCCTGACCGCCGCGGCGAAGCTCGCGCAGCAGCGCTTCGCGAATCACACCTTCCGATTCGCGCCGAACGAAGGTCTTGATCGCCAGGCGCTTTTGCGGAGCGGTGGCGATCACCGAGAAATCCCGAATGCCCTCAAGGCTCATCGCCAGGGTGCGTGGAATGGGCGTCGCCGTCAGTGTGAGCACATCGACCTCGGCGCGAAGGGACTTGAGCGCTTCTTTCTGGCGAACGCCAAAGCGGTGCTCTTCGTCGATGATGACCAGACCCAGGCGCTTGAAGCGAACTTCCTTGCCCAGCAACTTGTGCGTCCCGATGACAATGTCGAGCGCGCCGCTTTCCAGTCCCTCCAGTGCGGCCCTGACCTCCTTGGGCGAACGGAATCGGGACAATTCGGCGAGTCTCATGGGCCAGTTCGAGAAGCGATCCGAGAAGGTCTCGAAATGTTGCTCGGCCAGCAGAGTCGTCGGACAGACAATCGCCACCTGTTTGCCATCGGCTGCCGCAACGAACGCAGCGCGAAGGGCGACTTCGGTCTTGCCGAACCCGACGTCGCCGCAGATCAGCCGATCCATCGGCTTGCCTGACACCAGATCCTGAGTGACCGCATGGATGGCCGCGAGCTGGTCGGGTGTTTCCTCGAAACCAAAACCCTCGGCGAATGCCTCGTAGTCCTGGGCATCGAATCTGAAGGAGTGCCCCTGACGCGCTGCGCGCCGGGCATAGAGGTTCAACAGCTCTGCGGCGGTGTCCCGAGCTCTCTTGGCCGCACGCTGGCGGGCCTTCTCCCATTGCCCCGAACCCAGTACATGCAGTGGCGCATCATCGGGCGACGCCCCCGAATAACGGCCGATCACATGCAATTGCGCGACGGGCACATATAAGGTCGCGCTGTTGGCATAGGCCAGATGCAGGAACTCGGTGGGGCCGTCACCCAGGTCCATGTTGATCAGGCCCTGATACCGGCCGATTCCATGTTGAGCGTGGACCACCGGATCACCCACCGACAACTCGGAGAGGTCGCGGATGATCGCATCGAGATCGGTCACCGCTTCGCGTTTGCGTCGGCCTCGCCGCTTGGCCGTGCCGGCAAACAGCTCGGTTTCAGTAATGAGCGCGAGCCCGTCCTCGGTCAGAAAACCCTCGGACAATGGCCCGACGCCCAGTGCCCGCTCAAGGCCGCTGTCGGCAAATCCATGCCAGTCATCGACTTGCGGCAGCACGATGCCGTGATCCGCCATCAACTGCGCGACGGTCTCGCGTCGACCGGCCGACTCAGCCAGGATCAGCACCCGGTGATCGTTTGAATCCAGCCAGAGCTGAAGTCGGGACAAGGGGGATTCAGCGCGCCGTTCGACCGCCATTTCCGGCAGTGCTTGTGAGTGCGCGCGCCGTGATCGGGCCGGCTGCGCGGGCTGTGCCGCTTCGATCTCGTCGCTGACAGCCAAAGCGGTCAGCGCTTCACGCAGTGCGTAACGCCCGTAGCGTCGCGCTTCAATGAAGAAGGCTTCGATTCCCAGGAAGAGCTCTTCAGGCCGCAGCAGCGGGCGTTGCGAGTCGTGGGCCAGGAATGCGTGCCGTTGAGCGGTTTCCTGGCCGAAGCGTCGCCCGGCCGCCTCGACATCGCCATGGCTTGCGAGCACTGCCGTCGCTGGCAGGTAATCGAAGAGGGTTGCTGTCGATTCAATAAAAAGTGGCAACCAGTACTCGATTCCTGCCGCCGCAATGCCGTTACCGATGTCTCGATACGGCCCGGCTTTGGAGGGATCGCCTTCGAAGCGTTCGCGCCACCTTCCGCGAAAGACGCTGCGGGCAGCCTCATCCATCGGGAATTCCCGACCGGGAAGAATGCGAACCGTCTCAACCGGATACAGACTGCGCTGGGTGTCGGGATCGAATGCCCGGATCGACTCGACCTCATTGTCGAAGAGATCGAGTCGGTAGGGCAGGGCCGATCCCATCGGAAACAGATCGATCAAGCCGCCACGAACGCAATACTCGCCGGGTCTGACCACCTGCGACACATGCTCATAACCAGCCAGCGTCAGTTGGCTGCGCAAGGCGGCTTCATCGAGCGCCTGATCCTTCTTGAAATCAAAGGTGTGCCCCGCAACGAAGGCGGCTGGCGAGAACCGGTGCAAGGCGGTGGTGGCTGCGACAAAGAGCAGATCGATGCGCTGTTGCTGCAGCTCGTAGAGGGTTGCAAGACGGTCAGAGACCAGGTCCTGGTGCGGCGAGAAGGCATCGTAGGGCAGGGTCTCCCAATCTGGCAGACAGTGCACTCGAAGGGACGGAGAAAACCATCGCGACTCGTCCGCGAGGCGATTTGCATCGAGCGCAGAGGCGGTGATGACCACCACCATCTGGCCCTGCTCAGCATGCCGACCGGCCAGCGCAGACAGCAGCAAGGCGTCTGCACTGCCATGGGTAGACGGCAATGCAACCACCGCGCCTGGACCGGGTTGAGGGATACCTGTGGTCGGGTCAGTCAGGGCAGCGATTGGAGCGGAGCTCTGGGGAGCGTTCAAGAGGGGCCAGCCAGCAGTCGGTTCAAGCAGAGAACCTATAATTGTACTTTGCGCACAGCATGGAATCTGAATGCAAGAGTCCGAATCGGCCCCTCTGGAACCCTCGACTCAGCCCCGCATGGTGCGGCATTTTGCAGTGCTGCCGGCGGCGGGCGTCGGATCCAGAATGGGTGCCGATCGGCCGAAGCAGTACCTGGATCTCAACGGGCAGACAGTGCTCGAGCGCAGCGTGGCCGCCCTATCCCAACAAGCGGATCTCACCTGCATCCTGGTGGTGGTCGGGCCGCAAGATGATTTTGCACAGTCTCTGCTGAAACCTGCCGACGGCCGCGTTCTGATCAGCCCGGTGGGTGGCGCGAGCCGTCGCGACAGCGTTCGAAACGGGCTGCTGCATTTGCGTGATCATCATGCGGCGCATTCCGATGACTGGATCTGGGTTCACGACGCAGCGCGTCCCGGGCTTGATCGAGACAGCCTCAAGCGATTGCGTGATGCGCTTGACGAGGAGCCCTGCGGTGTACTGCTCGCGTTGCCGGTGGTCGACACGGTCAAGCGGGTTGGCATCAGTCCCGAGGGTGAGCCGAGCCGATCGGTGCGAGTCGAGGCGACGCTGCCCCGAGAACGCCTGTGGCTTGCGCAGACGCCACAGGTCTTCAGGCTGGGCCCGCTGCTCGAGGCACTCGATCGTCATCCTGATTCGACGGATGAAGCCTCCGCCATGGAGGCCGATGGGCATACGCCCAGAGTGGTGCCCGGCGATCGTCGCAATCTGAAGGTGACCACGATGGATGATTTGCACGCCCTGCGCGCTGCGATGGAAACCCGCCCTGCCTTTCGGATGGGGCAGGGCTGGGATGTGCATGCACTGGTTCCAGGGCGCGCGCTGGTGATCGGCGGCGTGACGATCCCGTTTGATCGGGGCCTGCTGGGCCATTCGGATGCGGATGTCCTGCTGCATGCCATCACCGATGCACTGCTCGGCGCTGCAGGCCTGGGTGATATCGGTCGACATTTCCCTGACAGCGATCCGCGATTTGCAGGGGCCGACAGCCGCGTGCTCCTGCGCGAGGCACTCAGCCGGGTGCGGTCTGGTGGCTGGGAGCCCGTCAACCTGGATTCGACCGTCGTGGCACAGTCACCGCGACTGGCTCAGTACATCCCGACAATGGTCGGCCTGATCGCGGCTGATCTCGAGCTGGATGTGCACCAGGTCAACGTCAAGGCCAAGACCAGCGAGAAGCTGGGATTTGCGGGGCGTGGCGAGGGGATCGAAGCGCATGCGATCGTGATGATCGCGCGCACGCGGGCCTGAGGCGCACACGCCCCAGGCCTTTGATCAAGCAGGCTCAGCGCAGGTCTGCGACCAGCGCGTTGCGGGTTCCCTTCGATACCGGCGACAGTGCGGCCGTATAATTGGCGTGGTCCAGACCGATCGAGAGGCTCACGCCGTACTTCAGCGCAGCTGCCATCTCATCGGTCAATTCCCAGCGCAGGAAATGCACGGCGGAGGTTTTCTCGTCATTTTCGCGCTCGAGGTCCTCGTCGGCGATCGCATAGACCTTGGGCGAGCCCTCGATCTGGATCCAGACCTTCTGTTCGACGCCCTTGAGCCGACCGAGTGCGGCCCGCCGCACCGTCGGGTCTTCGTACTCGATCAGCATGGTCGCTTTGAAATTGCGGCCATCCGGAATCAGGGGGCCGTAGGATTCGAGTTCGTGGAGGATGCCGTCTTCTTCGAAAATCTTTTCGATGCGAAGCATTTCCTGAATCTGATAGCGGACGGTCAGTTCGTCTTCGAACAGCAGCGTGACGTGGTCACCCAGCGGCACGGTGCGCAACTTCTTGTGCTCGATGACCTGCTTTCGAAACTCGGGACGAGCCTTGGAATAGGCCTCGAGCGTCATCAGTGAATCGCGATGGATCTGGGGCATGTGAACTCCGTTCATGGCAGGGGTTTTCTTTTGGTCAGTCGGCAAGGCCATAAGCCATGCGCAGCAGGGTGATGGGATGGGCAAGCTTGTCGTCGGCCTTGCCCTTCATGCCTTGGGCGATGTGGTGTCCGGCGAGTTGGCAATCCGATGCGACCCAGTTCAATTCACCCTTGGGATGCTCTCCCATCTGGCGAAACACTGGTCGACCGATTTTCATGGCGGTCTCGTGATATTCCTTCTTGACGCCCCAGGTGCCGGCATGGCCCGAGCAACGCTCGACGGTATGGACGGCTGTTTCGGGAATCATTTCGAGCAATTCGCGCGTTTTCTGACCGACGTTCTGAACGCGCAGGTGACAGGCGATGTGATACGACACATTGCCAAGGCCTTCCTTGAAATCGGTTGTCAGCAGGCCATCCTTGTTGCGGGCCACCAGGTACTCGAAGGGGTCGAACATGGCCTTCTGGACCGCCTTGACATCCGCGTCATCGGGGAACATCAGCGGCAATTCCTGCTTGAACATCAGACCACAGGAGGGAATCGGTGAGAGGATTGCGTAGCCCGCGCGAGCCAGCGCAGCGAGCTTCGGAATGTTCTGTTCCTTGAGTGCCGCCACACCGTCCAGATCGCCGAGCTCAAGCTTGGGCATGCCGCAGCACGCCTCTTTCTCGACTCTGACGTACGGAATCCGGTTGTGGTCCAGGACCTTGATGAGGTCGTGGCCGATGCCGGGTTCGTTGTAGTTGACATAGCAGGTCGCAAAGATCGCCACCTTGCCCGGGGTGCGTTCGCCGTTTCTGACGGGATGGGTATCAGATTTGGCCGCCGTCTTTGAGAAGGTCTTGGAGGTGAATTCCGGCAGCCAGGCGTCGTGGTGAACGCC
Organism: uncultured Burkholderiales bacterium; assembly: GCA_903923345.1. Lineage (GTDB taxonomy): Bacteria > Pseudomonadota > Gammaproteobacteria > Burkholderiales > Burkholderiaceae_E > UBA4615. The sequence continues at coordinate 7,182 of CAIXXI010000427.1, forward strand.
GAGCCGATCCTCCAGC
>CAIXXI010000428.1 GCA_903923345.1 uncultured Burkholderiales bacterium
GCCATCACTTCAGCCTTGCGCCAGCCTTCGGTGCCGGCTGGCTGGATTCGCCAGTCCTTGAATTTCGATGCCAGCGCCTGAAGGGTGCGATTGCCGAGTTCGGCGATCCGACGCTCCGAGACGGCTGCGCCTCCCGGCGCGGCCGGCACCAGGGCCGCGACGCCCGCATCCGCAAGCCAGGTCTGGGCGAGTCGTTTGGGCACGACTGCGGACAGAACCGTGCCGAGTTGCTGCCGTGTGCCATCGCGGGCCTGGGTGAGCGCCTGGGCAAGGTCCTGCCCCGGGGCCAGATCGATGGCCACCGGTTCGCCCGCCTGCCAGTAACTCGAGCCCTGAAGAATCGCCGGGCCGGACAGACCTCGATGGGTGAACAGCAGGTCCTCGCGAAAGCGCGGCGCATCCGGGCGTTCGGGCAAGGACAGATCGACCTCCAGCGCCAATCCGGACAAGGCCGAAAACGGCTGCCAGGCCTGATCGGTGAAGGTCAGCGGCACCAGCGCCGGGCGCGGCTCGATCACCTCCAGGCCGAATTGTCGGGCCAGCCGCAAACCCCAGTCGGTCGCGCCGATCTTGGGAATCGACAGCCCACCGGTGGCAATCACCAGTGATGTGCAGCGGACCTCTCCGGCGTCGGTGCGCAGCAGGAACCCTGATGAATCGCTCTGTGCCACCTCATGCACCGCACAGGGACGCAGCCAATGCACCCCGCCGCGATCGCATTCGCTGCGCAGCATCTCGATGATCCGTTCGCTGGAGTCGTCGCAGAACAGCTGGCCGCGATGCTTCTCATGCCAGCCGATGCCATAGCCCTTCAGCAGCGCGATAAACCGGTCGGGTCCATAAGACCGCAGCGCATGGCGGGCAAACCGAGGATCCCGGCTGATGAAGCGCTCGGGCCGGTCGGCCTCGAGATTGGTGAAATTGCAGCGCCCACCGCCCGAGATGCGGATCTTCTCGGCCAATCGGTCGGAATGGTCGATCAGCGCAACCCGGAGGCCGCGCTGGGCGGCAATGCCCGCGCAGAACAGGCCCGCCGCACCGGCACCCACAATGACCGCATCAAATCGAGGAAGCATGGACCTTCGCAGGGCCTGAAACCCATTCGGAAGGTCCGGATGATACCGATGCGAGGCTTGGGGGCACGCCCATGCCCAGACAGTCGAGGATTGCATCGACCTGGCACTGGATCGCCTCGGGCACCGGACGCTCGCCCGACAGCACCGACTGGATCCAGCGGGCTGTGATGCCGGCATCGAGGGAGTCCGGCAGCGATGGCCATTCGCGAACCGACGCGTTGCGAGCCGCCACCACCGTCTGGCAACGCCCGTCGCGCCACCAGTCGATCTGGGCCGGACGACGGGTGTTCGCAACCGCCTCGCCCTCCGTGGCGCGCAGCATCATTCCCGGCCAGGCGGTGGCCTGGAACAGCTGGCTCTGCAACTCACGAAATTCCGGATGGGTGAAGCTGGTCAGGCGCATGCACGAAGGCGAATCGGTCGGGTTGATCAGCTTGGCCAGGGTATGCCCGATGTTTCTCACGCCCAGTTTGGCGCGCAATTCGAGCAGATAGCTGAGCTCGTCCGAAATCGTGTTGATCGGCACAAACGCCGGCACGCCGCGGCGCAGTGCCTGAGAGGCCTGGACGGCGCTGCTCGATCCAAGCCCCATGGCCTGCATGACACCGGCGGTCGTGGTTCGCGCCGGGTCTTGGGTCACCCCATGAATCAGCACCTGGACCCCGGCGTCGGCCAGCAGACAGGCCAGCAGCGGCACCAGGTTCGGCATGTTGCGGGCACCGTTGTAGCTGGGGATCGAGATCACCGGACGCGTTGAATCGACATGGATCGGGCGCAAACGTGCCTCGACCGCCTCGATGCCGGCCCGCACTTCGTCCACCGTTTCGCCCTTCATTCGCAATGCCAGCAGAATCGCACCGACCTGCATCGGATCGAACTGGCTCTCGAAGATCCGCTCGAACATCTCGCGGGCGAGCTCATGCGACAGCCCTCGAGCGCCCTCGCGTCCTCGACCGATTTCCTTGATGAAGCGCTGAGCAACCATGCATTTCCCCGTGTTGGGGAGACCTGACGCAAAGCTTGTGCCGGGTCGCTCACAAATATCTAAACAGCCGGGCTATACCGCCGTATATCGCGGGTCTTCGAGCCCTTCTCCGACACGCGGCAATCGCGGGGCTGCATCAGGCCTGGGGATTCACGCTCAGGCCGCCTGCTGGCGTGAACCGGCCCGCACCTGCCTGCCCTGCTCGCGACTGCAAGATCCGCGCACGGCGCCTCATGACAGTGCAGACTGCACCGACCCGATGCGTGAATCGCCAGTCGGTGGCACGAGATCAAGGCTGCATCGGCGCGCTTGTTACACTGATCTGATGCTGACCCTGGGCATTGAAACCTCCTGCGATGAGACTGGCGTTGCGCTCTATGACAGCGAACGGGGTCTGCTCGCCCAGGCGCTGCACTCGCAAGTTGCCATGCACGAACGTTATGGCGGGGTGGTGCCCGAACTCGCCTCGCGCGACCACATCCGCCGGGTCGTGCCACTGACTCGACAGGTGCTGCAAGAAGCCGGCTGCACGGTGGCCGAA
>CAIXXI010000429.1 GCA_903923345.1 uncultured Burkholderiales bacterium
GTACCCGGCCGCTGCCGGGGGCGAGCGTGTGCGCAACCCCACACACTTCCGGCACCCCCCCTGGGGGGTATCTGGAATTTCGATGGCCCCAAAAAAAATTTTCAGCCGAAAAAAAAAAATTAATCGACACGATAGATTTTGTCTATCAACCGCCATAACTCAACAGAGACACCGCGCCCATGCCGACCGACGCCTACGATGCCGACGCGGCCTACCGAGGACATGAACGTCTGCTTGACGTGAGGACTTTTAGGAATTGCTCAGAGGAGAACGGGAATCCGTTGTAAACCACGCTCTTCCAGCCAATCAGACTCGCTAGAAAGCCGACAAGTCTGGCTCAGCGTCACTTTCTGGGCAGATACGTGAGGACTTTTAGGAGTTGCGCCTGGACGCCCAGGACTCGGACAACCACTGAACCGCGGTTGACGTGAGGACTTTTAGGAGACATCGTCCTGCCGCGCTGACCCTGGATCACAAGCTGAGCCATCCCCCGCAGGCCGGCAAGCCATAGCACCAGTGCTGCCCGCATACGCCATGACGGGCACCGCAAGATGAACAGCGCTTCAGAGATCGATAGCCTTCGCATGCGGCCATCGTGCCGGCCAGCAGCCCTGCCGTCTATAGGCCGGAAGTCGTAGGCGACAGGCCATTCAGGAATCAGCCTAGCAAACCGCGTGGCGGGTAATTCGGCGGGTAACTTCCCCGAATTGCCTGATAGTTCAGTTAAACAATCCCAATAAATATCAATAACTTAATGGCTGTTTAACTGGCGGAGAGAGGGTCCGCCAATCCAGAAAATTATCGATTCTCACGCGATTTCAATTAAGCCGTAAGTATCTGTTTTAAATCGACTTCTCTTCCCACCCCTTGTCAGACCCTATCTTGCCTTCTCACCGCAAGACGGGTAACTTCACGGGTAACTTTTAGGAGTTACCCGGAACATGTCCGCCAAACAACTCAGCGACAAAACCTGCAAAGCTGCAAAGCCCTCAGACAAGATTTTTTACTTGTCCGACGGGGATGGGTTGCGGCTGCAAGTCCGACCGAATGGCGCTAAATATTGGATGCTCAGGTTCACGTTGACCGGCAAGGAAGGCACGCTGTTGATCGGCACCTATCCCGATGTCGGTCTGGCAGAGGCACGCGGCAAGTCTGAAGACGCACGCAGCCTGGTCAAGGAAGGCCGGTCGCCTGTTCTTGAGCGCAAACTGCGCCGCCACGATCAGGTCACTGCGGATGCCAACACATTCGGCTCGATCGCCCAGGAGTGGCTGCAGCACAACCGGCCAAACTGGTCGGCGGTTCACCATGAGCGCAACGAGGGCCTGCTGCGCCGCATCCTGCTGCCGATGCTGGCCGACCTACCGGTGGCTCAGATCACCCGTGAATCGTTGATGGTGCCCTTGAAGTCGGCTTACTCCGCCGGAACCATCGAATCAGCACGCAGGGCGCGTGCCGTGGCCTCACAGATCTTCCAATTTGCAATCGAGACGGGCCGCGCCGAACGAAATCCCGGGCTTGAATTGGCGAGGTCGACAATTCTTAAGTCGGCTCCGGTCAAGCACTTCGCAGCACTTCAGCCCGAGCAGGTTGGCCCGATGCTGCGTGCGCTTGCAGCCAGCGGCTGCACGCCCCAGGTGAAGGCTGCCATCGAGCTGATGATGATGACCGGCCTGCGCGATTACAGCCTGCGAGCCGCCAAGTGGAGCGAAATCGACCTGGAGGCCGGACGCTGGGTAGTGCCCAGCGAGCGAATGAAGCACAAAAAGGACCACGCCGTGCCCCTGCCCGCCCAGGCCGTCGAGATCTTGACCGAACTAAAGAAGCTCACCGGTCGCAAGGCAGACGGTTTCGTGTTCGCCAGCAGCGGCACGGCCGGGTTTTTGGCCGAGAACACGCTGCGCTTGACGTTGCATCGGTTGGGATTTCCGGTAACCGCGCACGGCTTTCGCTCCATGCTGACGGACCGTTTGAATGAGCAAGGATTCAACCCCGATGCGATCGAGCGCCAGCTGGCGCACGTCGAAAGGAACAAAGTGCGGGCAGCCTACCTGCGCTCCGACTTCATGGAGCACCGCGTGGCGATGATGGCGTGGCTCGCAGATTGGGCTTTTGCGCAGCGCGACGAGGCCGACGCGCCGCCCATGCCGGGCAACGTGGTCTCATTGCGGGCGGCCTGATGAGAGGTAAGGCGCAGCCCGATGCTGCCGCCGAGACCGCGCAGCACATCGCGGACTCGATCAGTGAATGGCTTGCTCTATCAGACCTGCTGATGCAGGCCGGACCCATCGCATCTGCCGCCGAGTCCGCGACACGGGCCGAGTTATGGGCCGCGCATGGGCCGAAGGGGCTGCTCTCCCCTCCGCCACCACCCATGCCGCCCATGGCGAAACGGCACGCGATGATCGAGGGCAGCAAGGCGCGGGCCCTTCAAGAGCACCGGGCGGCATGGAGTGCGTCACCACCCTACGCATGGCTCTGCGCCCGACCGGGCTTTGCGATGGCGATGCAGCGCCTCTTGAAGCGCCGCAGGACCACCACCGCTGCCGACGACCTGCTACTTGAAGCCACGGTTACCCGGCTGATCGTGAATGAGATCACGCACTGGGCGATCATTCGGACAGGCCGCAAAAAGCATGATCTGAGGATGTACTTGAACCGCGAGCAGATGCGGGATGCCGCTGCGCTGGCAGCCAAGTTGGAGCAGGTGCTGGGCGCGGCGCTCATATCCGGCAGCGATGCCACAACCGCGACCTACCGCAGCGGCTATGGAGCCACCACCAGACACGAGTCGCTGCGGGCCATTCTCAAACGAATGGCGACTGACCTGCGCGAGCGAGACGGCGAAAGCGGCAGAGCCCCCAGAAATGACCCAGGCGCTACCGACCGAAGGCTAATTGCGACTCTCGCAAACTGCTTTCACGCAGAACTGGGTGACGAGCACCGGCCGGCAGTCCTGGGCATCGTTCGGGCGCTTGGTATCAGTTTGGACCGTAAGTCCATCGAGGCCGCCATCAACCAAGCGCCGCGCCTGGGGGGTTAGCGCCGGAATTAGGGGTTAAACCTCCCACCCCGTTTTCTCTGCGTTTCAGCCAAGCCAATCTGTCCTCACCCGGCATCGCCCGGACTCACATGAGGCAGAAAATGCAAACAACAGAAGCACCCTTGGTCGATCCAAACGCCTTGTTCCGTCTCAGCGACGTTATCGGGCAACCATCCCCCGAAACCGGTAAGCGCACAGACGCCATCGTTCCAGTCTCCTCAGCGACGATTTATCGCTGGATCGAGCGCGGGCAATTTCCGGCGCCTATCAGGCTAGGCGCAAACATCGTCGTCTGGCGCGGATCGGCACTCAATGAGTGGCTAGCATCAA
>CAIXXI010000430.1 GCA_903923345.1 uncultured Burkholderiales bacterium
CGGGAGCGCCGATCTTGGATGCCGGGTGGCCTGCCCTTAGGGTTGCCGCTTGTGCCTGCCTTAAACACCATGTTCGTGGTTCCTCTGGGTTTGATGAGAGCAATCGAGTGTGGTGAAGTGCTGGCAGTCAGCCCCCGCATTGCGATGCTTGATCAGAACGAAGTGATCCGACAGCCCGGCCTCGACCGGCTGACCACAATTGCCGAAGCGACTGGAGTGCCTGCACAGAACGCAGGACGGCAGCGTCAATCCGATTTCGATCACTGCGCGGCAGTCCGGGTAGTCCCGCCGCACCTGGGCCTCGGTGCGAGCAGGTGAGTAGGTGATTTCGCGAGTTGCGCCGTCGCGGGCGACGATCCGCCACTGGTTGGCGGTCGAAGCCGGCAGCCCCGCATCGTCATTGGCCGCCGGGAGTGCGGCAGCCTTCAGTGCGTTGATGATCTGCGCCTTATGCTCGCGGATCACAGTCAGCCACCGCTTCACCACCGCGCCGTCGCCGGTCGCCTTGATGGTGCCAGCGGGGGAGATCGCCAGCCTCACCCCCTCCGATTGCGCCTCGCGGATGATGGCGGCGGGGGTCAAATCTCCACCTCCACTGTCGCCGAACCGTCCTGAAGGTGCTCAATTACTCCGAAGGTGCTCACACTATTTTGTTGGGCATCTTCGGGAAATTTGAGCACCTTCGGGATTCCGTGGGCCTCCTGCCTGGGCATCCTCCAAACCCACCCGGATTTCATGCCCTCCTTCGCTGGCTCAATACCCAGCGCCTTTTGCGCTCGCCGGATCGTTGCCCAGGAGTACCCCGCGCCATCCGCATCCGCCTTGATAGCCTTGGTCGGCAATGGGCCGTCAGCCAACAGGTCGGATAGGAAACGCTTGGCATCCGCCAGGGAGCCGCCCTCGCCGTCGTCACCGGTCGCGTCCGCCGTCGCCAGCAATTCCCTCGCAGCGCCTTCCAGTGCCTCGCCCCACAGAACGGATGACGCAAAGACGCCCGGATGCGATTTCAGTTCGCCCTGGTGCAGGTCGTACTCGAAGCCGCCGTCATCTCTCCCGATATTGGATTTCGCTCGGCAGAAGAGGCGTACGGTGCGCCCGTCATCGCCTTCCTCCTGGTGCTTCGCGGCTACCAACACCACCCGGGCCAGCGCACCGAAGGCCAGGCTTCCGGTCAACCGCTCTACCGGGTCACGCCCGCCTGTCCCTTTGGAAAAGTGCGTGATTCCCAAAAGCGCACATTGCATCGAGCCAGCTAGGTCAACCAGTGGTTGAAGTCCGCGCCGGACCTCAGCGTTCTTGTGGCTGTCCCCAGCGATTGCCGAGACAACCGGGTCAACGATCAGCAACCGAACGCCGCCGATATCTTCCAGCTTGCGCCGCAGCGGCTCCATATCGCGGGCCGGGTCGAAGGATCGCCGCTCGCTGCCTTCCCGAATATCAGCTATGAAGTAGATGCGTGAAAGATCGGCTCCGGAGAGAGCCAGTCGGGGGATCAGCGTGTCGGCAGGGTCATCCTCGCCGCTCCATATCACCACATTGCCCGCGACCGAGCGGGTGCCGTC
>CAIXXI010000431.1 GCA_903923345.1 uncultured Burkholderiales bacterium
GTCGAGAAGCCCGATGCCGCCCGGGCGGCGCAGTTCCTGGCCGCAGGCAACTTCGTCTGGAACAGCGGCATGTTCTGCTTCAAGGCCTCAGCCATTCTGGCCGCCATGGCCACCCACGCGCCCGATGTGCTGGCGCAGGCCCGCACCGCCTGGTCGGCCAGCCAGGATGGCGCAAACGATGAGCGAGTGCTGCTCGACGCCGCCAGCTTCGGTGTCTGCCGCGACGTGTCCATCGACTATGCCGTGATGGAAAAAGCCGAGAAGGTGGTGGTGATGTCGTCGAGCTTCGGCTGGAGCGACATCGGCTCGTGGAAAGCCGTGGCGGAACAGTTCGAACCCGACGCCCAGGGCAACACCACGATGGGCGAGACGCTGTTCGTCAACGCCAACAACAACCATGTGCAAAGCGAAGGCCGGCTGGTGGCGGCGGTTGGTGTGGACAACCTGCTGGTGGTCGACACGCCCGACGCGCTGCTGGTGGCCAGCAAGGACGCCAGCCAGCAGGTCAAGGAGATCGTCTCGCGATTGAAGTCGAGCGGTCATGAGGCGGCGCGCCTGCACCGGACCGTGGCGCGCCCCTGGGGCACCTACACCGTGCTGCAGGAAGGCCCGCGGTTCAAGATCAAGCGCATCGAGGTCAAGCCCGGCCAGACCTTGTCGCTGCAGATGCACCACCATCGCAGCGAGCACTGGATCGTGGTCAGCGGAACAGCCAAGGTGAGCTGCGACGAAAAAACCTTCCTGGTGGCGGCCAATGAATCGACCTACATCCCGATCGGCACCCGTCATCGCCTGGAAAACCCCGGCGTGATGCAACTGGTGATGATCGAGGTGCAGTGCGGCGACTACCTGGGAGAAGACGACATCGTGCGATTCGAGGACAAATACGGCCGGGTGGGCTGACCGGCCCGGGCGTGGCCCGAACGGGCTGGAGCGGGCGGACTGCCTAGGTTCGCGTGGGCGCCCTTTCGGTCGGAATGGACGCAGCGATTGTGACATGTCATCGTTACATCACATTGCCGTCATACGATGCGCCGCTCCGCCCACAGCCATGAGACCGCCATGAACGCCCGGATTCTGATCGTCGAAGATGAGCCGTCCATCCGTGACCTGCTGGCGCTGAACCTGCGCCACGCCGGCTACGAGCCGCAACTGGCCGCCGATGCCGGTTCCGCACGCTCGCAGATCGATGCCGCCCTGCCCGACCTGATCCTGCTGGACTGGATGCTGCCTGACCAGTCGGGCGTCGATCTGGCACGCCGTCTGCGCGCCGACAGCCGCACCCGTGAGCTGCCGATCATCATGCTGACCGCCCGTTCGGCCGAATCCGACAAGCTCGGCGGATTCGACGCTGGTGCCGACGACTACGTCACCAAGCCGTTCTCGCCGCGCGAACTGGTCGCACGGATTCGTGCGCTGTTGCGCCGCCGGGCCCCCGAGGCCACAGATGATCCGGTCGAGGTCTGCGGTCTGCGCCTGGAGCCCCAGACCTTCCGCGTGATCGCCGAAGGCAAGCAGCTGCGCATGGGCCCCACCGAATTCCGCCTGCTGCACTACCTCATGAAGAATCTCGACCGCGTGCTGTCGCGCAGCAAGCTGCTCGATGGGGTCTGGGGCGACCATGTCTTCATCGAAGAACGCACGGTCGACGTGCATGTCCGCCGGCTTCGTCTGGCGCTGCAGCCCTCCGGCCACGACCGTCTGATCGAGACGGTGCGCGGCGGCGGCTATCGCTTCCTGCCGCAGTAAGCGGCCCCTTGCGCAGGACTGTCTGCCGTGATCGTCCTGCGCACCCTCATTGTCATCGGGCTGCTGTTGCTCATCGCCACCCCGATCGGCTACTTCAGGGGTGCTGCATCCATGGCGTGGGTGCTGGTCGCCGGCCTGACCGCCATGCTGCTCTATCACGTCATCTATCTGGCCCGCCTGCACCATTGGGCCGGGCTGCCTCGCCAGCGTGACCTGCCGATCGGCTTCGGCAGTTGGGGCCAGGCCTTCGATCGGATTGGTCGCTTCATGCGCCAGGAAGGCATCGAGCGCAACGAGACCGCAGCCGAGATGGAGCGGCTGCATGCCGCAGTCGACCTGCTGCCCGATGGCCTGGTCGTGCTCGACCGCTATGACCATGTGCAGTGGAGCAATCGGGCTGCCCAGAGCCTGCACGGGATATTCGGCACACGGCGGCCGATCGATCATTTCGTGCGCCAGCCGGAGTTCATCGAGTACCTGCGCACGGGCGATTTCTCCACACCGGTCGCCATGAGCCTGCCGGCTGCGCCAGGCCGGGTCTTTACCCTGAAGATCGTGCCGACCTCGGATGCCTACCGCCTGCTGGTGACCCACGAAATCACTGAAACCGCGCGCCTGGAGCAGATGCGCCGCGATTTCGTGGCCAATGTCTCGCATGAGATCCGCACGCCCCTGACCGTGGTGGCCGGCTTCGTCGAAACCCTGATCGATGTCGAGTTGCCACCCGAAGAGCGACGGCGCTGCCTCGAGATGGTGCTGCGTCAAACGGCAACCATGCAGCAGCTGGTCAACGACCTGCTGACCCTGGCCTCGCTCGAACACACCGCAGAGCCGGCCGAACTCACGCCCATCGAAGTCGAGCCGTTACTGCAGGCGCTGGCGGCCGACCTGCGCGTGGTGTCGGCAGGCAAGCATCAGATCAATGTCGAAGTCGATGAGCAGGCCGCTCTGCTCGGTTCGCCCTCGGAGATCGACAGCGCGATTCGCAACCTGCTGTCCAACGCGGTGCGCTACACGCCGGAAGGCGGCCGCATCACCGCAAGCTTCCGGATGCACAACGGCGAAGGCGTGATCGCGGTGCGCGATTCAGGGATTGGCATCGCTGCCGAGCACCTGCCCCGGCTGACCGAGCGCTTCTATCGCGTCGAACGCGGTCGCTCGCGCGAAACGGGCGGGACCGGCCTGGGTCTGGCCATCGTGAAGCATGTTGCCCAACGGCATCAGTGTCGCCTGGACATCGAAAGCCGCACCGGCATCGGCAGCACCTTCAGCCTGCGGATTCCGCCGTCGCGGATCCAGCCGCTCACCGACCCATCGACTGATCCCGCACCATCCGTGTCGGAACCGTTCAGGCGGGAGTCGGTCGAGAACGCCTCATCGACCTGAATCGCCGATACCGCGGGGCAAACCCTCGGACTCGATCACCCAGCGCATCGCCGGCAGTGGCTCAGGGCCCATCAGGGGGGCAACGCCCGCCGAGCCGCCGACAGCGCCCGGGCTGCCCAGCTCGCGCGGCAGATCACGAGACCGGCCCGCTGCGCTGACCGGGCTCACTGCGCCAAGCGCGTTGCCAGTCTGGCTGCCCTGACCTGCGCTGTTTGCGCCGGCTGTGGTCGTGGCGCCCGCCTCGCGCAATCGACTGGCGCCTCCCGCTGTGCCCAACAGGGGCTCCGAACGGGCCCTGGCGCTGCCTGGGGCCGCCGACGCAGTGATGGGTGCCCACCCCCTGGGGGTGACCGCAGGCCCCGGGCCAGACGGCCTGACAGCGGCCCCCAGCGACGGCACGGTCACCGAATCACGCAGTCGCAGCGTCGCTCCGGCCGGAACCTCGATCGCCCCCGCCTGATTGCTCACCGCCACTCGGCCGGCGATCACCGACACGGTCAAGCCGGGGTCGTCCCCGGTCAGGCAGCCGGCGGCGGCGCACACCCGCTCCTCGACGGTGAACTCGGTGCCCCGAATGCCGATGGTCGCGGTGGGTGTCTTCAATCGCCAGTCCTCGCGATCGCGCTTCCCGATCCGACCGGACACCGCACGGACCGCGCCCTTGGCCAGTTCAAAGAAGCTGCTCTGATTGACCGGATCAAAGGCGTAGCGCTCGATGCGAAAGTCACTTTCGGGGTGAATCGAGATCAGCGCGCCATCGGTGAAGCGCAGCTGAATGTGGCCGTCTGCACCCGTGCGGATCCGGTCTCCGGTGCGCAGCGGCACATCCGTGCGCACCGGACTTGACACCGAGCTCTGGCGGATCAGCGTCGACGCGCCCTGTGACACCAGCACCTGCGCGGCATCCGCAGGCACTGCGCCCTCCTGGCCAGCGGCCGTGACCGGCAGGACCGCCTGCAGGCCAAGCAGGGCGAAGCCGTACAGCCCCGCCCGCACCCACTGGGTCGTGATCCGGTTCACCGTCGGCCGCTCCGCGTAATGTCCATCGCGAACGGTTCATCGGCCGAATTCCGCAGGGCCTGAGCGTTTCCGGATCAATGTGGCCGTCAGGGCGACCAGCGGTCGAAACCCAGGCAGACAGCCTGTCAGGCTGCCCCGCGATCAGGCTTTGTCGAATTCGCCCAGGCGCTGCTGCAGGCTCAGCCGATCCAGACCTTCGATCGGCACCGCCAGCAGGAGTTCGATGCGGCGACGCAAGGCGAGCGCAGTCGTGAGAAAGGCATGGCGACGGACTTCGTCGCTGCCACCCACCACCACCGGATCCTCGATCGTCCAGTGAACGCTGGCCGGTGATCCGGGCCACGCCGGGGGCAGCTCGGCTGCGGCTTCATCGCACAGCGTGATGATGAGGTCCATCGCCGGCGCACCGGGTGCGGAAAACTCGTTCCAGCTCTTGCTGCGATAGCCGGTATCGAGGATGTACCACTTGCGCAGGCGCTCCAGCGCGAAGGGATTGACGTCGGCCCGCGGATGAATACCAGCGGAGTAGGCCTGGAAACGCCCGGAGCCGAGTGCGTTCAGGATGCCCTCGGCCATGATTGAACGCGAGGAGTTCGCCGTGCAGACGAACAGGACGTTATGGACTCTTTCGCTCATGCTGTGTTCCAGTCAGGTCAGATCAGGGCCAGCCAGCGTGATGACAGGGAGTGACTGGTGCCGGGAGAGGGATTCGAACCCTCACGGTATCGCTACCGGCGGATTTTGAATCCGCTGTGTCTACCATTTCACCACCCCGGCAGGAGCGAAGCCGATCATTATCGGCGATCACGGCCGCCCGGGCAAACCTCGTGTGCAACGCGCCTCAACGGCAGCCGAGTCTGCGCCCATTCAGGATGCCGCGGCCGCCGCCTGCTCGGACCTGGCATGTCGAGAATCGATCCCCGACACCACGTTGATCACGTATTCGGCGATGTTCTTGGCGTGATCGCCCACCCGCTCGATCGATTGAACGATGAAGAC
>CAIXXI010000432.1 GCA_903923345.1 uncultured Burkholderiales bacterium
CGAATGCATAGGCGTTGGCACTGTACTGCGCACCGAGCAGCCCAAGCGCCCTGCCGTTATCGAGTGTCACCCGCTCAATGTCCAGATCAGCGCCTGGCAGCAGGACCACAGAAAAATAGCCGATCGATGGATCGCCACTGCCCACCAGAAAGCCGGCGATGCCCTGGTCAAAAATGCGGGGCCGGCGTTCATCGCAATCGAAATACAGCTGCCTGACCGTCCAGGGACCAGTGGGATGGGCTCTGAGACTGATCCCGGCATGCGAATAGCGCATGTCGAAGCGGCTCAGGTCCAGACCCGAACGTGACACCAATGCCAGGCGCTGGCCGGTCGACTCAAGGGTCGACTTGATGACCGCGCCAAAACGCAGCAAGGTGTCTTGCTGCGTGGCATCGAGTTCAGTCGGTGGATCGCAATAACGAAACTGGCCCGCCAGGCACGGGGACACACATCCCAATGCGCACAGCAAGGCCAGCAAAACCGACCGCGCCAGCTTGCGCGCGGCACTCATGGAATCAGAGCGAAACCGGGGTGGAGCGCAGGTCCTGGTTCCAGTCGTCGCTCAGCAGCAGGAAGAAGGCCTTGTTCGTGTCAGCATGGGCGAACTCCACGCCGTAAGGACGCTGGCTGGCATTGACCGTCGAGCCTGCCACCAGGCCGCTGCGATCGAAGGTCTGCTGCGGAACGTAGATCACCAGTTGATCATCCTCTTTGGCGGCCGCTGCAAGCTTCATGCGAACCATGCCCGGACGCTCGGGCATCGGGGTCACGTCAACGATGCGATACGGACCATTGATGTTGGCCATCGCTTTTGTCGAGCTGTCGCTGGACTTGTCGACCGAGCCCATGCTGGCTGACGACGCGGACGAACCGCCCACTGCAGAGGATGCGGCCAGTCCACCCGAAATGGCGGAAGTCGAGAGAGTTGCGAGCACTGCAGCCAGTGCGGCGAGAGACTTTGCGGAATGCTTCATCGGGGCTCCTGTTGGGATGAGAAAGCGACTTCGGGGAGGGGCAACCTGCCTGCGCTTCGCAAGCTCAGACACCAGCGAGCTTAACCCAGGACAGGCGATTCAAGCGTTGGGCTTGCGTGCGGGTGGCACATCGACGCCCAACTCCTGTGCCACTTCCTGCGAGTGCTCACCCAGATGGGCTGCGTGTCTGATCTCATGCACCGACCCAGCAGAAAATTTCACCGGCATGCCGACTTCGACGTAAGTCCCCTCGGTGGGATGTTCGCGCTCGCGAAACAGGCCACTGGCACGCAGCTGCGGATTGTCGATCAACTCATCGATGCGATTGACACGCATCGCCGGCACATTGGCCTGTTTCATCAGCGCAAGCCACTCATCGGTGGTTCGCTCCGGCGCGATGCCTGCCATCACTTCGAACATCTGCGACATGTTCGCGCGGCGGGTGGGCTTGTCGATGAACCGAGGCTCCTGAAGCACATGGGCATAACCGGCAGCCTCGAAGAAACGCACCCATCGATCATCCAGGTACGGCGCAAATGCGATGTAGCCGTCCTTGGTCCGCATCGGCTGGCGGGTCGGGTCGAGCTGACGCAGGTAATACCCCGGGCTGGCTGTGGGCGGCACAAAGCTGTTGTCGCACAGATGCTCCAGCGTATTGAAGCTCACCATCGATTCAAACATCGGCACTTCGACATGCTGGCCTTCACCGGTGCGAAGCCGATGGATGATGGCCGCAAGGACACCATAGACCGCATGCAGCCCGGACACTTTGTCTGCGATGGCCGCAGGCATGAACCGAGGCGCAGGATTGCCATCGACCATGGGGAGCAACTGCGCCATGCCCGAGGCGGCCTGAATGATGTCGTCGTAGGCCTGCAGCCCGGCATACGGCCCACTTTCATCGAAGCCCGTGCAGTGGACGTACACGATATCTGGACGAATGCGACGAACATCCTCGTACGAGAGCCCTGCGCGCTGCGCCGCATCGCTGCGGATGTTGTGAATAAAGACATCGCTGACTTCGATCAGTCGGCGCAATGCTTCGCGGCCCGCTTCGCTTTTCAGGTCCCAATCGACATTGCGTTTACCTCGGTTCAAGCGCATGTACACCGGGCCCATACCCGGTGTGCCCGGTGGATTGCCGATCAGTCTTGAGGTATCGCCCTCGGCAGGCTCGAGCTTGACCACCTCCGCGCCGAGATCGGCCAGGGTCTGCGTGCAATACGGTCCAAAAAAGACCGTTGTCAGGTCGGTGACGCGGATGCCTTCAAGCAATGCCGGGCGGCTCATGGTGTCTCCTCATGCAGCAATCTGGGGAGGATAGCGGAGCAGTCACCGCTTGGCTTAATACCAGGCGATAAAGCGAAAAGGGCGCCCGCAGGCGCCCTCTCGCTGGCATGAGATGCAGCCGAAAATCAGCCGCCAAACAGTTGCTTGGTGTAGCGACGCTCGACCTCAGTGCCACGGCGCTCGGCCATGCAGACCTTTTTGCTGTGGTCGCAATCGACGCCATTGATCAGGACATAAGTCGTCGTTGTCATGCCTTCACTGACCAGTTTGGTCATCTTGGCTTCAGCCGCCGCACCGAGGTATTCCTTCGTCAGGCCCATTGAAATGCCCTGTGAATCTGCGCAGAAGCCCGAGGCCTTGTCGCAGATCACGCCCGCGGTGGGAAATGTAATCGCCTTGTTCGGCTTGGCCGTGGCAGGCAACTTTCCGAACAGAGCGAGCGTGGCCTTCGAGCTGACCGTGTCGCTGAATTTCCCAGTCGTGCAGATCCGCTCCTTGGACTTGCACGTGGTGCCATCGCTCATGGTGTAGTAGGACGCATCGAAGCTCGAATCGCGGGCGATTTCAGTCATCTTCTTCTCGGCGTCTGCACCCAGGTATTCCTTGGTGAGACCCATCGAGATGCCTTGCTCATCCGCGCAAAAACCCGATTTCTTGTCGCACAGCACGCCCTTGTAGGGCGAATAGACCGTACCGGAAGGGGCGGCCGTGGCGGTGAAGGCCGACGCCAGCAGGGCAGTTCCAAGCAGTGCGTTGAAGGCAATTCTCGTCATGGTGCGAAGTCCTGTCGTTGAGAAAGCGTGAATCAGTTGAAGCGGTTGATCCCTGGATAGGGCTCATTCTCGCCGATCAAGTGGGTGACGTCATGACTGCCAAGCTGTGCGCCGGTGGTCGACACGCCGGCGAGCCTGCGGCCGAGCTGACGCCCCGAGGCGTCATAATCGTAAACCACCGCGCCAACCACCCCGTCAGCGATTTCAGTCAGGAAGCCTTTGACTTCGGAGCGGCTCACCCCCGATGCCTTGAGATCGGCCAGCATCGTGATCGACCGTGCAAGCGGATCGACCTTCATCAGTTTTCCGTTCACAGATCCGTAGATCAACACACCACTGCGAGTGGCCAGAATCTTCGTTGCAGGCAGATCGGCACCCCCCGCGCTGACGAGTTTGGTGATCACCGGCGCCTGCTTGCACAGGTCCGACTTGGCGACCCCCTTGTCGATCTCGAAGAGGGTCACACCGGAGCTGCTGCCAACACGACTGGTGGCCATGTATAGCGCGTCATGCGTCGGCGAGTAGGTGGGCCCCTCGACCGGAGCATGGGCATCGCCCGAGACCGGCACCCGCACGGGCGAGACGGTGGACCCACTCTGGTCGTTCGGACCGAACAGACCACTGACTGAGCGAATAGCGG
Organism: uncultured Burkholderiales bacterium; assembly: GCA_903923345.1. Classification (GTDB taxonomy): domain Bacteria; phylum Pseudomonadota; class Gammaproteobacteria; order Burkholderiales; family Burkholderiaceae_E; genus UBA4615. The sequence goes on from CAIXXI010000432.1 coordinate 3,678, forward strand.
AGTTGTCGGATCGCAGGCACAACAACCCCTCGTTCATGTACAGATGACCACTTGGAGGCATGAGCAGCGAATCGAACCAGACACCATAGACTGCGTTGCCACGGGCTTCCGGGCTGTGGCGTCGCAGCTGAAGGTCACGGGACGGCTTGTTGGGGTTGCTCAAAGCAATCTGACTGGCGCCGGTGGCCGGGTCGATGCGCCGCAACTGCTCGATTTCGCCGCCCTGTTGCCCGATGAATTTCCGATAGCGGATACCCCAGACCTGACCATCCTCTGTACGTGCCAACTCAGGCGAAAAATTGTCGCCTTGCTGAGCGGCCATGGCCGTGATCTGACCCGTCTTGAGATTCATGGTGAACAGCCCCGGACGTGATCCCTGATTGCCCCAGCCTGGAGCACCCCGGTAGCCACCCACCCCGTCAGGATTGGA
>CAIXXI010000433.1 GCA_903923345.1 uncultured Burkholderiales bacterium
CCCCCAGCATGGGTGATCGGTGCAACCGCCAGATTCACGGGTGGCTCATCGAAGTGCAGGCAGGTGGACCAGGCCATCACATTGGTGAGCAGGAAGCGGTTGGAGGCAACCGTCAGCTTGGACCGCCCGGTTGTGCCACCGGTCGCGCCCTGAAAGCCCTGGGCGTCTTCAGGCACCCGGAAGTCGAGGGGGGAATCATCGACATCACCCAACCATTCATCGAGCGAGGCAGCCGTGGTGTCGGTGCCTTGAATGCAAACGACTTCGCGCAGCGTTGGCACGCCAGCACGAATCTCCGCCATCAGGTGGGCTGCGGACGCATCAAAGAACAGAACGTTGCATCGGCCGGCCGCCAGGATATGCAGGATGTCGGGTGTGGCCGCGCGCATATTGAGGTTGCACCAGGCCAGACCGGCCCGCATTCCACCCAGCATGGCGATCAGGGCCAGGCTGGTGTTCGGGCTCAAGACCGCAAAGCGCTCGCCGGGTGCGCAGCCCGACGACTGCAGTCTGCGAGCGATGCGATTGCTCAGGCGATAAGTCGCGTCGTAGGTAAACGCACCGCCATCACCCTTGAGTGCGAGTCGAGTCGGGTGAGATCGGTAGCCGCGGAAATAGAGGTCGGTGATATGCATGGCAACGCCAGATTACACCGACCTCATGCTCAGTCAGAAGCGGAGTCAGAGCGCTGGTCTTGCGACTGCAGTCGAGGCATGAATTTCTGACAGATCCTGACAGCAGCGGCTTCGGCCCAGAGCTCGTGAGCCAGGTCTTCGACCTTGCTCAATTCGCTACGCAGCCGTTCAACTTCCTGGGCCAGCATCAACTCGGTTCGATTCATGAGGGCGCTCCCGTCACGGACCTGAGATGGGGTTGGCCCGCACAAAAATATTACCCCGTCATGACGCGTTGTCTAGGTGGATTGTTGACTCTGATGACCCGATAGCGACCGCTTGTCGGAACACAGCCTGTGCGGTCAGTGTCGTGAGGGCCGTCCTCCCGCGTTCATGCGCTCGGCCATGTCCTCTGGCCTGCCATATGGGCGGGTGCGTTCGTGCTGCAGGGCTTGCACGCGCATCCTGGCGTCGGCATCACTCATCAGCGCCTTGACGATCCGATTGGTGCCTCTCGAGTTGGCAAGGATTTCTGCGGCCAGCGATTCGATACGCGCATCGAGTTGGTCGTCGGCAACGCAATGGTCGACCAGTCCGATGGCCTGGGCTTCGCTTGCAGACAGCCTTCGACTGGTGAACATCAGCTCCTTCGCACGCGCGCGGCCGACCCGCTCCGGCAGTCGCACGGACATGCCCCAGACGGGTACAAGCCCCCATTGGCCATGGGTATCGCCGAGACGAGTGGAATCGGCTGCGACCAACAGGTCACAGGCCAGCGCGAGTTCGAGCCCGCCGGTAAAGCAGTGCCCATGCAGGCGGGCGATCGTTGGCTTGGGCAGCGCCTCCAGGACATCGATGGTCTCGGGCTCGAAATAAGGGCTGGGCGCGGGTTCGCCCGATGAGATCGAGCCCAGATCGTGGCCTGCGCAAAACGAGCGGCCAGCGCCGGCCAGGACCACGCAGCCGATGGTGTCATCAGTCGCGATGGCATCGAGGTGCGCGCGCAGTTGAACGAAAACGCCCGGTGTCAGGGCATTGAGCTTGTCCGGCCGATTCAAGGTCAGCGTCGCGAGTCCATCGCGGTCGGTGCGGATGACCAGTGTGTCTGTCATGGTTGCTGCCTCCTGGTGCAGGTTTCAGGGAGTCGTTGATCAGAACGTCACCACGTAGCCCGGACCGTCAATCGCCGGGAATTGAGCAAAGATGGCTTCGTCGATGTCCAGTCCGATGCCGGGCTTGTCCAGCGGCTCCACGCAGCCATCGGTCCCGATGGTGAAGGTCTGGCCGAACATGTCGCGCAGCGGATTGAATTTCGAGACGCAGGCTTCGAAGTAGCCACCGTTATCGATGGCTGCAAGGAAATGGATGCTCGCAGCATGGTTGATGCCGGTGGCCGAGCTGTGCGGATGGATGGTGATGCCGAAGGCCGACGCCATCGCTGCGATGCGCAGGCTTTCGGTGATACCACCCGTCTTGGAGAGGTCAGGCTGAAAGATCGAGACCGCGCGGTCTTCAAGCAGTCGGGCGAAGTCGAAGCGGGTGTAGTGGTTTTCACCGGCAGCAATCGGCACTTGCGGTGCGAATCGGGCGGCTGCGCGATAGGCACCAAAATCCAGTGCACTGAACGGTTCTTCGAGCCAGGCAACACGCGCTTCCTGCAAGGCAGGCATGGCGCGCTGAGCATCACTTAGCCGGTAATTCGTGTTGGCATCGGTGAGAATCTCGATGTCGTCACCCAGTCCGGCTCGCACGGCAGTGACCCGGCGGATATCGTCCGAAACGGTATCGCCAATGCGCAGTTTCACCGCCCTGTATCCAGCTTTTACGTAGCCGCGCGCTTCTTCAAGCAAGGACTCCGGTGCTTGAAAGCCCATCGAGATGCCGCCTGCGTAGGCCGGAATCCGTCGCTTGCTGCCCCCAAGAAGGCGATACAGCGGCATTCCGGCAGCCTTGCCCCGGATATCCCATAAGGCGAGGTCGATGCCCGAAAGGGCCAGGGCTGCTCCAGCGCCCATCCCGTGGCTCGAGAGTTGCATGCGGTTGACCCGGTTCCAGACGCCCACGACATCGCAGGGATCCATCCCGGCGATCATGGGACTCAGGGTCTGGTTGATCAGGCTGACCACGGCGCCCGGGCTTCGGCCGGGGTGGGCTTCTCCGTAGCCGATCAAACCGGAGTCGGTCTCGACGCGCACGATGATCGCATCGCGCTTGGTGGTGGCGCCCACGCCGAGTCGCACGGTATTGCCTTCAGGAAGCTTGTAGGACAAGGGCAGGGCGGTGGTCCGGGTGATCTTCAAGGGCGTCTCCGTTCGCATGTTCATCGCCACCCGACAGCGTGAGTCTGTCTGGGCTGCTGCTGCCCGCAGTGTATGCAACTCGGGGATGGATGCACGGAATGCGATTTCGCAATCAGTGGTCTGTGACCCGGCCCATCGCCCATCGCGACGTACACTCGCTTGAATCATGGACACAAAAAGGTCGAGCAGCCGGGGCCGTCTTCTCGGGGGCATGGTCGTGCTGATGCTGGCCGGCTGCATGACCCCAAGCCCCGCGATTCCCAAGCGCGAGATCCTGCCGATGCCTGCGCCTGAGACGGCGAGTCCATCGGTGACCTGGCCGGCATCGAGATGGTGGTCGGATTGGGGGCCGCCTGAGCTCAGCGGTCTCATCGATCGGGCATTGGCGGGTTCGCCTTCGATGGCGATTGTTCAGGCCCGACTGGATCAGGCCCGTTTTGCGGTTGCGTCGGCGTCTGCCGCAGGCTCGCCTCGACTGAATCTCGGGGCAGACCTGCTCGACACCCGTTTCAGTGAAAACGGACTGGTGCCCGCGTCATTGGCAGGGCGCACGGTCTGGAGCAGTTCGGTGCTGTTCAATGGCAGCTGGGAACTCGACCTGTTTGATCGCCAGCGTCACCTGGTCGATGCAGCGGTGGGCGAACTGCGTGCCTCACAGGCTGACGCGCAGGCTGCGCAGGTGCTGCTGGCAACCCAGGTGGCTGCTTCGTATGTTGGACTGGCTCGCTTGATTGAACTGCGTGCGCTTTCAACTCAATCGGTCAGCCAGTTTGATCAGGCGCTCGCACTGGTTTCGCAACGGGTTGCGGCGGGTCTGGACACACAGGTCGAGCAGCGTCAGGCGCAGACGGCTGCAGCCCAGGCCCGCGCCGAACAGCTCGCGGTAGACGAGTTGATCCTTCGGCAGCGCCATGCGCTGGCCGAGCTCAC
>CAIXXI010000434.1 GCA_903923345.1 uncultured Burkholderiales bacterium
GCCACGATGTAGTCGCCAACGGTATTGACCAAAGCGACATCCGACTGCAGGCGCCGTCGGATGAGACGGTCCATGTCGGACAGGTCGGCAAGGGTCTGTGGAGGCAGTGACGGGATTCGCACGGCGCGATCGTAATGGCGGGTCGGGGAGCAGGCCATAGAGCCTGCACTCATTGCATTGGAGTATAGCGCCGCCCAACCCGGTGTTTGGGCTGCTTGACCCGCTCAGGCTAAAACCGTACACTCGACGGTTCCCTGCAATAGAAGATAAGCCGCGCAGCATGAATACCGATGCCGGCTTGAGATGGGCGCATGCCCGCAAACGGACGTCATCGCTGCCCTAGGCGGCTTTGGCACTGCAGGTCACCGGATATTCAGAGGTTATCAATATGTACGCGGTCATCAAAACCGGCGGCAAGCAGTACAAAGTGTCTGCCGGCGAAAAACTCAGGGTCGAGCAACTGGCGCTGGAAGTGGGCGCCGAGGTCGTGATCGACCAGGTGCTGGCAGTCGGCAGCGGCGAGCAGCTCTCCATCGGCGCACCGCTGGTGTCGGGCGCCACCGTGTCGGCCACCGTGCTGTCTCACGGCCGTGGCGACAAGGTTCGCATCTTCAAGATGCGTCGGCGCAAGCATTACCAGAAGCGTCAGGGCCATCGCCAGAACTACACCGAACTGTTCATCGGCAAGATCGCCTCTGAACTGGGCAGCGTCTCTGCTGACGCGCCTGCAACGGCCGCTCAGGCCTGATCCAGACCAGGAGTCAGACACCATGGCACAGAAAAAAGGCGGCGGTTCTACCCGGAACGGCCGCGATTCAGAATCCAAACGACTGGGCGTCAAAGCCTACGGCAGTGAAGCAGTCCACGCCGGCACCATCATCCTGCGCCAGCGTGGCACCCGGTTCCATGCCGGCACGAATGTCGGGATGGGCAAGGACCACACCCTGTTTGCCAAGATCGACGGTCGCGTCCGATTCGCAATCAAAGGTCCGCTGCGCCGTCAGACGGTCTTCATCGACCCGATCCAGTAAGCCTGTCTCGATCGGCCCGGTGAACAAGGCCCCGTATCATCGGGGCCTTTTCTTTTACTGGATCCTGGATGGAAGCCTTCCTGATCTCGACCGGCATCGTGGCGCTTGCCGAAATGGGCGACAAGACGCAGTTGCTGTCTTTGTTGTTGGCCGCCAAGTTCCGAAAGCCCTGGCCGATCGTCTGGGGCATCCTGATTGCGACGCTGTTTAACCATGCATTCGCCGGCGCGGTCGGCACCTGGGTACAACAGGTCCTGGGCGCCGAGACCCTGCGCTGGATTCTCGGCGCATCGTTTCTGGCGATGGCCGCCTGGATGCTGATTCCGGATAAGCTCGACGACACGCACACCGGTTCGCAGCGTTTCGGCGTTTTTGGCACCACCCTGATTGCCTTTTTTCTGGCGGAAATGGGTGACAAGACGCAGATCGCCACGGTCGCGCTGGCTGCCCGCTTTGATGCCTTCGTGCCGGTGGTGGCGGGCACGACCCTGGGCATGATGATCGCCAACGTTCCAGCAGTGTTTCTGGGTGAGCGCATCACCCGAGTCGTGCCGATCCCGGTGGTGCATCGTATTGCGGCTGTGATCTTCGCGGTGCTGGGCGTGTTGGCCCTGCTCAACATCGGCGACTTGTTCTGATCGTTTTCGAACTCTTTTTTCGGCCCCGGACATGAAATTCATCGACGAAGCGCGCATTGAAGTGATCGCCGGCAATGGCGGCAAGGGCGCGGTCGCATTCCGGCGCGAAAAATACATTCCCAAAGGCGGCCCCAGTGGTGGCGATGGTGGGCGGGGTGGTTCGGTCTGGGCTGTTGCAGACATGAACATCAACACCCTGATCGATTACCGCTATGCACGCTCGCACAAGGCCCGCAACGGCGAAGGCGGACGAGGGTCGGATCAGTTCGGCAAGGGTGCCGACGACATCGTGCTGCGCATGCCGGTGGGCACCCAGGTCTTCGAGGACGAGACCGGACGCCTGATGGTCGACCTCACTGTGCACGGGCAACGCGCATTGCTGGCCCAGGGCGGGGAGGGCGGCCTGGGCAATATGCGCTTCAAGTCCAGCACCAACCGTGCGCCGCGACAATACACCCCAGGCACCGAGGGCGAGGCGCGCCAGTTGCGTCTGGAGCTCAAGGTGCTGGCCGATGTCGGGCTGCTGGGCATGCCGAACGCCGGGAAGTCGACCTTCATCACGCGGGTCTCCAATGCCCGCCCCAAGATCGCTGATTACCCCTTCACCACCCTGCATCCGAATCTCGGGGTGGTGCGGGTCGGCGAGGAGCGCAGTTTCGTGGTGGCCGATGTGCCAGGTCTGATCGAAGGGGCAGCCGAGGGCGCCGGGCTGGGGCTGCAGTTTCTGCGCCATTTGCAGCGTACGCGGCTGCTCTTGCATCTGATCGACCTCTCGCCCTTCGATGAGGACCGCGACCCTGCCCAGGAAGCCCGGGCCATCGTCAAGGAGCTTCGAAAATACGACCGCGAGCTGTATGACAAGCCCCGCTGGCTGGTGCTCAACAAGCTCGATACCCTCGAGGGCGAGCCGGGTGTCAAGGGCACGCCCCGCGCGGCGGCGATCTCCGCAATCAAGCGACGTCTGCGTCCGGTCGGGCCGGTGTTCGAAATTTCGGCACTGACCGGAGAGGGCTGTGAGGCCTTGTGTCGGTCGATCTGGGAGCACCTGGAGCGGCACCGGGAACCGGTGCCCGATGCGCTTGAAATCGACCCGCGCTTTGCCGTGCGAGAGGGCGCGCCTGAAGCCGCGCAGCCAGAGGTTCAGTCTGCCTCAGAGGATGAACTCCCCTGGGATCCATTGCGCGCGGAGGGGCGATGATTCAGCCGGCCGCGATGCCTTCAGCCTCAGTGAGTTCCGATGTGTCGGGCCTTCGGGATGCGCGTCGGATCGTGGTCAAGGTCGGGTCTGCCCTGGTCACCAACGAGGGGCTGGGTCTCGACCCGGTCGCCATCTCGCAATGGGGTGAACAGATTGCCCGACTGCGCGCGCTCGGTCGCGAGGTGGTGATGGTGTCTTCAGGAGCGATCGCAGAGGGCATCAAGCGCTTGGGGTGGAGCACCCGACCCCATGAAATTCACGAGCTGCAGGCTGCAGCAGCGGTCGGCCAGATGGGCCTGGCCCAGGTCTATGAGTCCTGTTTTCGGGCGCACGGCCTTCAGACCGCGCAGGTGCTTCTGACCCATGAAGACCTGGCTGATCGAAGGCGATATCTCAATGCCCGATCGACCTTGATGACGCTGCTGTCGCACGGTGTGGTGCCGATCATCAATGAGAACGACACCGTGGTGACCGATGAGATCAAGTTCGGTGACAACGACACCTTGGGCGCGCTGGTTGCCAATCTGATTGATGCGGATGCACTGGTCATCCTGACCGATCAGCGAGGGCTGTACACCGCAGACCCCCGCCATGATCCGCAGGCGATTTTTCTGTCTCGTGTGATTGCCGGTGATCCGGCACTCGAGGGCATGGCCGGTGGAGCCGGCTCGTCGATCGGTCGCGGCGGAATGATCACCAAGGTGCTGGCAGCCAAGCGAGCCGCGACCGGAGGCGCATCGACGGTGGTGTGTTCCGGGCGCGAGCACGAGGTGCTGGTGCGCCTGGCCCACGGGGAATCAGTGGGCACTGAGTTTGTCGCCCAGACGCCGCGTCTGGCCTCGCGCAAGCAGTGGCTCGCTGATCACCTGAAGTTACGAGGTGCGGTGCGGCTGGATGAGGGTGCGGTGCGTGCCTTGCGTCAGGACGGCAAGAGTTTGCTGCCGATTGGCGTGATCGAGGTCAGCGGCGAATTCGATCGGGGTGAAGCGGTCGCGGTCCTTGAGCCTGGCGGCACCGAGATCGCACGTGGACTGATCAACTATGGCGCATCCGACGCCCGTCGCATTGCCGGCCGCGCGTCGAGTGAAATCGAGTCGCTCCTGGGTTTCACCGAAGGCCCCGAACTCATCCATCGTGACAATCTGGTCCTGCGCTAGCGCAGGACCAGATTGTCACGATGGATGAGTTCGGGGCCTTCGGTGAAACCCAGGAGCGACTCGATTTCA
>CAIXXI010000435.1 GCA_903923345.1 uncultured Burkholderiales bacterium
ACCCACTTTTGCCCTGCGCGTGGCGTGATCAAAAACCAGTTGCCCGACACGGTGCTGCGTGTTCACTTCCGCCATCTCGACCGGACCTTCGCAACGACGCTGAACCGCGAGGATTCGACGCTGCAGCTCGACCACCGAGATCGGACTTGGAACGTAATCATCGGCACCGGCTTCCAGGCCAATGGCGATGTCAATGTCACTTTCACGACGCCCGAGAAGGATGATGGGCAGATCCCGGGTTGCAGGATAGGAGCGCAGCAACTTCAGATACTGGACGCCCGAACGATTTGGCAGCATCGCGCCCAGCAGGACTACAGCCACAGGGTGATCCTGGATGAACGCGTCGGCCTCATCTGACGAACCAACAGCCCGAATCGACAGGGCGTGCGGTGTCAGCAACGGCCTGAGGCGGTCAGCCAGATCGGTGCGAGGATCAATGAGCAACACATGTCGAGGCTCAACGATCCAGCCCATCGGACCGAACTCGGCCCGAACCTCGGCATCAGACGTTCGCGCGCGAACATCCACACCAGGAGTCGAAGCCGGGAAGCCGAGTCGGTTGGACATGATGACCGGCGCTGAAGCTTGAGGCGGGCGGTTCAGACGCGGGGGTTGCGACGACGCTTGGCAATGCCCGTCATCATGGCCAGGCCAGCAACCATCATGAGCCACTCGGACGGTTCCGGAACCGCAACCACCGAGGTAACACTCACAACATAGTCGTTGAAGTCCGCGCTTTCAGTAGAGACGCCGTCTTCATATGCCAGCACCCAGTTCGACGTCGAAGGCATCTGAAATGACAACACGCTCGCTTGGCCTGCGTTCAGTTGGTCGAGCGTGTATCGGCGCTCACCGTTCTTTTCGAAGTAGAAGCCGAAATGCTTGGGGTCGACCAATGCATTGTTGAGCGTGCCGCACTGGATGACCGTGCCGCAATTAGCGATGTCATCAGCGAAGACCTGCAATTTTCCAGCTGAAATCTTGATCGGCAGCGAGTAGCCCGTTTCCGCGCCACCCAGGAACAGGTCGCGGTGCAGCAGATTCGATGAATCGGAGCCAAACCAGATGCCAAATCGGTAATTCGAGGCGCCGACTGCGCCATATTGCGCAAGAACAGTCTCGAAGCCGACGCCACTGGTCGTCGCGGTTCGGAACACCCCTTTGGTGCTCTGCGCTGTGCTCACATCTCCCCACCCGGACCCGAATTCGCCATCCACGATCGACTGCAGGCTCGGTTGGCCTGCGGTGTCGATGATGCTGACTGGCCTTGTGTTGTCGTAATCCAGTGCTTGCGCTGATGCCGCTGAAGCGCAAAAAGCCAGGAGCGAAGCGCATGTGAATCGAGAAATCGCATTACGGACGGCCATGATATTTCCTGTACTGCAAAGTGGTTAACTAGACGCCGAGTCATACTGACGACTCAAGATGAACTCGACTTGCTGGCGAAGCATCGGGTGATGGGCTGAAAAGACCTGCGCGGCACTCTGAACGGAGCCATTCGGCAGAGGCCAGGCGCGCCGCCTGGCCAGCTTCGAAGTCGGCAAGTCAGGGGTCGATCGATGGCAGGGCTGCTGAGCCCACTTTCTGGCGTCTTGTCAGAACCTCTTTGTAGAGCGCCATCAATTCGCGATCGAGGCGCTCAATTGAAAACTCGGTCCGCCACTTGAGGCGTCCAAGCTCGCCCATCTCTCGCAATTCAGCTGAAGTCGGCGACTGAATTGCGCTAGCCAGCGCCGCCGGATCGTCAGGTTCGATCAGCAGGCCCGTCTGCCCATGAACCACCAGCTCGGGCAGCCCTCCCACCCGAGTGGCCACCACCGGCTTGCCCGCCCGCATGGCCTCCAGTGCCACCAGCCCGAATCCTTCCCATCGGGACGGCACAACGACCAGGTCACATGACTCGTAGAAGGCCTGCAGTTGGGTTCGATCGAGCCAGCCGGTGCATTTCACATTTCCTGGCAAGGCTGCGCGTACACCATCAGAAACAACCGAACTCCCGGCGAGCCACGCTTCAGCCAGGCCATCGAGGCGTTGCATGGCCTGCAGCAGCACATCGACGCCCTTCTGACGATCAAACCGGCCGACAAATAGCACCCTTCGGCGGCCATCGCCCGGCCATTCCGCCACGGCGTGGCTCACAGTCTGAAGTCCGATTGCATTGCGGACTGTGTGCAAGCTGCGCGCCGGCAGTCCTCGGCTCAAGGCCGAGTCTCGGTCGTGGTTTGAAATGCAAACGGTTGCATCGCCCAGTGGCGATAATGCCCGCTCTACGAGCGCCGCGACCGACTGCTTCCAGGGTGCGACATCTCGATCGAATGCCCAGCCGTGGGCGCAATACACCAGTCCGGAACGACCCAGTGTCGCTGCGTGGGCAGTTCGGATCGCGACTCCGGCGAAGGTTCCGTGTACGTGGACGAGGTCGGGTCGGATGTGCGAGCGCAGTTTCAGATAGCGATTTGCCAGTCGCAGCACATGGCGGGCTCTGCGCCCATCGTGGCGAAAACTGTGAAAGACCACCCCGCTGTGGGCGCGCAAGTCCTGCAAGTGTGCGTCCGGGCCGAGCACATGAACCCGGCCCGCTCCGATTTCGCGCACTTGCCTGGGCAAAATCTCATCAAGGTATGACGCGGTTCCACCCCGAAGGGTTTCTGCAACATGGCAGATGACCGGTGTCATCGCACGTGCTCTCGACTGACGGCGCCATCGGCACGACGCGGGCTGGCGCGATTCGAGCCACGCTGATCCGGTCGGCCGATGCTCGCCACGATTGCTCGTGCGCAATCGGACCAGCGAAACCGAGTGGTGCGCTGATGGCCCGCCTCGATAAGCGCCGCACGCTCGGCCGGACGGGTTGCGATGCGCAACAGGGCGACCTCGATCGAGTGGGCATCCAGCGGGTCGAAGTACAGCGCAGCCGGTCCGCATACCTCGGGCAATGAAGCAGCCGATGAAGCGATCACTGGACATCCGCAATGCATCGCTTCAAGTGGCGGAAGGCCGAAACCTTCGTAGATGGATGGAAATGCAAAAGCGAGCGCATTGTCGTAGAGCGCTCTCAGCGCACGGTCGTCCACATAGCCGATCTGGCGCACTGCCGGACTGAGCGCCAGGTCAGCCGTGCCAAAGACCCGAGGAATCGATGCACCCACGACGGCCAGATCAATGCCAGTCCCCTCGAGCACGCCCGCAGCAGCAGCCAGTCGCGCGAAATTTTTGTGGGGCGCTGCACTGCCCACGGCCAGAACATAGGCATGCGGCCTGAGCCGGTATCGATCCAGCGCGTCCGGATCGGGCTCGACACGCAAAATGTGTTCGCCGCTTCCGGAAGCCAGAGGCGATCCGTGTGTATCGATCCCCCAGCACTGCGAAAGCTCCGTGCGCGAAAAATCTGAGATGGTGATGGGCGAGCATGCCCGGCGTCCGATCGTCGGCATCATCAGGCCATAGACCCGCCGAAACATCGGGGAAAAGGCATCGGTCAGGCGGGCCGTCGCGGCATCATGGACAACCACAGTCTGCCGTTGCACGATCATTGGTGCGGTATTGCACAGGTTCAGGAGCCAGCGCCCGTGCAGGGCACGCGGCAGTTCCAGCTGCTCCCAGGCATAACCCGAACCGATGCCTGCGCAGCGGAATCGAATGTTCTTCAACCCCTCAGGCGGCAAGGTCCCGGCCGGGGCGAGAATCTCGAAGGTGAACCGCCTCAGATCCGGATCGTCCTGCTGAAGGAGATCGTCCAGTGCGCGAATCACTTCGATCGCATATCGATCGACACCTGTCGGGCGCCTGCCGATAAACCGGCCATTGATGACGACTTCGTTCATCCGGACAAGTTTGAAGCGCCGCCGGTGCACTCGCGTGACGCCTCATGCCAACGCGCAACGCCGATTGATGCTTTCGGGTTCCCAGATGATCCGAACGGCTTGTGGCGACAACTATCGAAGCCCTGGAAGAAAACTCCTGAGTTGCATCCGCCCGATCACACGGGTCGGTTCGAAGAGAAAACTCGCAACGATGCAACTGATTGCACACGCTATGGTCGCGGCAATTGCTGCGCCCACAGCTCCGTACTGACTGGAGAGCACAATCGATAGCGGCAGCAGTACGCCCAAGCCGATCAGCCCATTGAAAACCTGGATATCACTTCGACCGATGAGATTGATGTACAGGCCACGCATGGCGCCACTGGACGTGAAGATCGTCGAAATACTGAGCGCCATCAACACCGGCAAACCATTGTCCCAGGCCGCTCCATAGACAAGACGGAGCATTGTCTCGCCGAGCAGAAAGATCAATAGAACGAAGAGCGCCGATAAGCAGGCATAGGCCCGACCCAATCGCTTCAATAACGCAAGAGTGCCTTCCGGGCCGACTCTGTTGCGGACGATCGACGGATACGTAGCGGAGGAGAGCGATGTCGTAATCAGATCAAACGACAAGACCAGCGCCAGGGCCGCGCCGTAGACGGCGGTTTCATTGACATTGGCCACCCCCGCAAGAATGACTGGATTCAACCGAACAAACGCGATCCAAAGGAAAGCCGCCAGTCCAAGACGAAACGCTTCGCGTAACCCGGGAGGCGGAACGCTTGATGTTCGCCCGCTCATCAGTGCGGGTTTGTCGCGTCTGGACGCCTCGGCGCTGAACAGGCACGCCAGCACCGCGCTTTCAAGACCGATGACCACATAGAGCACATGTAACGGCGTGCCAGACATCGCGAGCATGCACTTCAATGCAAACGTTGCCATCAGAACGGGCACCCGGATTCTGGCAATCCTGCCAGCATCGCCGTTTGCGCGCAGCCGCCACTCGCCGAGCATCCAGGGCAGTTGCACAAGCGAGGCGATACCCGCCCAAAGCATGAGGCCCGCGCCTGACTCTGTCGTGCGCTGGGTCGATGTCATGAGGTCAGCGAAGGTGCCTGCCGCGAACAAGAGTGCTGCAGCACATAACGCTGCGCGGAGCAGGCCTTTCGCAAACGAACTGACGACCCGTTGGCGTGCACATGGATCCGATTCGGCCGCGTAGGTTCGAACAAACATCGCCTCGGTACCGACTGCGATCGCGCCGAGGACAGTCTGAACAATGGCTGACGCCCAGACGTAGAGCCCAAAACCTTCAGGTCCGCAGGTCCTCGCGATCAGAACACCTGTTGCAAAGATCGATCCGGCGAAGGCGATTCGATCCGCAAATATCAAGGTCGCCTGACCCAGCAGCTTCATTCCGGACTGAGCCTGCTGACCTGATCGAAGCCCAGGCGCCTGGCGTGCATCACGCCACGATTGAATGCCACCAGAAACTCCGGGATCGACGCCACCCGGCCTCGCCGCATCGCCAGCCGCACGGCCTCTTTCCCCGACAGCAGGTGAGACACACCGCCACGTCGGCAATACGCCATCGCGCCGATTGAGAACACCTGCTGGCTGCCCAGATTGGCCATGAACCGTTCACCAGTCGTGCTCTGGCCATTTTGGGCCAGGGTCTTGGGCAAAAACCAACCGCTGGCACCTTTTGCCATCAGGTCTCGGAGAAAGACATTTTCCTCACCCAGGCCAACCTTGGTTCCGATCCCCAGGTGTTCATTGAATCCAACCCGAAGCGCCTTGACCCGATCCAGATGGAAGGCGATCTCGCTCGTCTCCACACGAAACGCACTGCGAACAGTGTGTCGAGTTGCCACCGCCGGAAAGTCACGCTTGGGTTCGCCATCGGCACCCAGCAGCGCAAAAGTGAGGTAGGTCGCCTCAGGTTGGTCCGCAAAGCCCCGCGCAAGCTCAACCTGCCAGCCAGGCAGAAATTCGATGTCGTCATCAGCCCAGAGACACAGTCTCCCGATCGCAAATCGCAAGCAATGGTTACGGTTTCTTGAGGACCCAATGTCTGAAAACTTCATCACCCGAACATCGTCGCGGGAGCGCAGCGACTCGACCCGATACACGCGACGCGACGGAGTCTGATGGGTGATCAGAAACGCCACACCGGGAATCGGGGCTGGCAATCGGTTGGCGAGGCCAATGATCCGATCTTCGTAGGTTGGAATCAGCACCTCGATTTCGGGGCGCTCCTGATGTGAATCCTTAGCCCTAGTGTGCGACGGCACGGCTGACACTCCTTACAGTGTGTTTGGCGATTCCTCGCGGCAGGTACAGGCAGACCGCGAGATAGGCGAGATAGGCCAGCTTTTTTTTCATCGAGTACGCCCGCCATCCAAGGACGGATCGGCAGACCGTGCTGATTCCGGGTGCTCCGCCCCAGGGCGTCACTCCGACCGGCAAATCGCCTTCGAGTCGTGCAATGGCCCAGGTTCTCAGCATCGGGGGTGATGGCAGCGACGGGCGCAATGCGCTGATCCGACCATGACGGCGAAGGGCATCGAAGACATAGGCCGTGCAATCCAGGGTCTTGCACAGATTGCTCGACGCCTGCGCATTGATGTTGCCAATGATCCGCAGTGCGTCGACCCCAGCCGGCCGATCGACCCGATAACTGCCGCCTGGCCCATCAAGTGAATGGATCTGCCCGAAGAAGGGAGCCATCAGGATGCACCAGGCATCGGCGCCGCTTTGAAAGACCGACTCGGGCGTGATCGGCATGACCGTATCGACGAAGGCCGCATCAAACAGGTTGCCGCTCCCCGGAGGACCTGCATACAGGCCGTACTTGAGGACCTGCTGATCACAGCCTCGATCCTCGAGTTCAGGCGGATGCAGGGCCCCAGTGGGCCGTCCGCTGCCGTCGATCACACGCAGCGCGAACTGGACCTTCACGACATCGGCGTGCCAGGACGCCACCGCCCTTTCAATAACGTCCGGGTCCAGAAGATCGTCAGAATCGAGAAAGAGCATCCATTGGCCTGATGCCATTCGCCAGCCGCTGTTGTATGCACTGGCCTGGCCGCCATTGGGCTGACTGAAAATACTCAGGCGCGGGTCGCTCAGTTCAGCGAGGCGCGCCATCGAATCGTCGGTCGAGCCATCATCGATCACGATGACCTCGATATCGCGATAAGTCTGGTCCAGCGCAGAGCGCGCTGCGCCCGCCACATGACGGCCGTAGTTGTAGTTGTTGATCAGGATCGAGACCCGGCCGGGCACGGTGCGTCGGCGCGTGGGCATGAACTCAATGTCAGCTGGCACCGGTCGTCTCCACCCGCAGATTTCCGCTGCGATTGACCAACCGTGGCGCAGCGGGCCCGCGAAGCTGCGCCAGTGTGCCAGCCACCTCCGGCTCGATCTGCACCACCGCACGGCCTGGCCCTTCGAGCCTCAATGGCCCGATGCTGGCCTGACGGATACGCTCGAAGCGGGCCATCACCGGCTCTGCGCCGCCGGCGCCCGGGGCCAGGGTGGCCGAATCCAGCCGCAGCCGGTCGCAGTCTTCGAACAGCATGGCCAGTGCAGCGCCGCCGGAAACCATGATGCGATCGAGCCGAACCTGCTCGCTGCGACGACACTCCAGCACCGGCACACCGGGTGACGCCGAATGCATCCTCAACCCTGTCAGGCTGACCTCGCCAACGGTATTCACGACCGAAACGCCGCGGGTCTGAGGGTCGGTCACCTTGATGTTGTCGAGTTGCACGGCATTGGCATGATTGACTTCGATGCCAAAGCGATTGCCCGCCGGCGGTTCGCGTCGGCCTCCCGCCACAATCACGCCGTCGCGCAACACAACAGCCTCCGGGCGTCGCGTCTTGTAGTGGAAATCCTGCGCGATC
>CAIXXI010000436.1 GCA_903923345.1 uncultured Burkholderiales bacterium
CCGGTGCTCGAGCTGCTCGATCGCGCCGGCCGCCTGCCCCTGCCACCCTACATCCGGCACACACCCGACTCGATCGACGAAGACCGCTATCAGACCGTGTTTGCACGGCATCCTGGCGCGGTCGCTGCACCCACCGCCGGACTGCACCTGGATGAGGCGCTGATGGAGCGACTGGCCGATCGCGGCATCGAACGCGCCTTCCTGACGCTGCATGTCGGCGCAGGCACGTTTGCGCCGATCCGCGATGACGACCTCGAAGGCCATGTGATGCACACCGAGCGCTATGCCATCGCACCCGAAACCGTGCAGGCCATTGCGCAGGCGCGCTCACGCGGCTCAAGGGTGATTGCATTGGGGACCACCACCTTGCGTGCGCTTGAATCCGCGGCACTCGCACACGGCGGCCTGCAGGCCGGCCCGGCTGAAACCGCCCTCTTCATTCGCCCGGGTTTCGAGTTCCAGGTGGTCGATGCCCTGGTCACCAACTTCCATCTGCCCCGCTCGACCCTGCTGATGCTGGTCAGTGCCTTTTGCGGGGTCGAGACCATCCGAGCCGCCTACGCCCATGCGGTGCGCGAGCGCTACCGCTTTTTCAGCTACGGCGATGCGATGCTGCTGCAGCGATCGGCCGCATCGAAGCCCTCCCGACCATGAACCCGACCGAATCCGCACCCGACCCGACCCCGCCCGCCTGCGCGCCCGCAGCGCCGCAAGACGGCCTGCAATTCACCCTGCATGCCGAGGACGGCGAGGCCCGTGCCGGCACCCTCGTCCTCAACCACGGCGAGGTGCCCACCCCGATCTTCATGCCGGTCGGAACCTACGGCGCAGTCAAGACCCTGGCGCCGCGCAACCTCGAGGAAATCGGCGCCCGGATCATTCTGGGCAACACCTTTCATCTGTGGCTGCGCCCCGGCACCGAGGTGTTCGATGCGCTTGGCGGACTGCATGGCTTCAACAGCTGGCACAAGCCGATCCTCACCGATTCGGGTGGCTTTCAGGTCTGGAGCCTCGGGCAATTGCGCAAGATCACCGAAGAAGGCGTGCGATTTTCATCGCCCATCGATGGCGCCCGGCTCATGCTCACACCGGAAGAATCCATGCGGATTCAACGCTCGCTGAATTCGGACATCGCCATGGTCTTCGATGAATGCACGCCCTATGAGATCGAGGGCCGGGCCGCCACCCTCGATGAAGCCGCGCAATCGATGCGACTGTCCCTGCGCTGGGCACGACGTTCGCGCGATGCCTTCGATGCCCAGGGCAATCCGAATGCGCTGTTCGGCATCGTGCAGGGCGGCATGTTCGAAGACTTGCGCGATGAATCGCTGGCCGGTCTGCGCGACATCGGCTTTCACGGCTATGCCATCGGCGGGCTGTCGGTGGGCGAACCCAAGGAAGACATGCTGCGCATCCTCGATCATGTCGGCCCCAGACTCCCCGTTGACCGGCCGCGCTACCTGATGGGGGTCGGCACCCCGGAGGACCTGGTCGCCGCAGTCGGGCGCGGCATTGACATGTTCGATTGCGTGATGCCGACCCGCAATGCGCGAAACGGCTGGCTCTTTACGCGCTTTGGCGACATCAAGATCCGCAATGCCCGCCATCGCGCCGACCCGCGTCCCTTGGACGAAGGCTGCGCCTGCCACACCTGCCGGCATTTTTCGCGCGCCTACCTGCACCATCTGAACCGGATCGACGAAATCCTGGGCGCGCACCTGTCGACCCTGCACAACCTGCACTATTACCTGTGGCTGATGGGGCAGATGCGCCAAGCCATCCTCGAGCAGCGCTTCGAAGCCTTCCGGGTCGCCTTCGCCCGCGATCGCGCCCACGGCACCGGCTGACCCAAATCGGCCGAATGGCCGACTGATATACTTCGGCGCTTCGAAAAACCCCTCAAAACAAGGATCTGGCCGTGTTCATCTCGAATGCTTATGCACAGACCGCTGGCGGCACCCAGGAACAACTGTTCGGCTTCCTGCCGATCATCCTGATGTTCGCTGTGCTCTATTTCCTGATGATCCGTCCGCAGATGAAGCGCGCCAAGGAACAGAAGTCGATGATCGACGCACTGGCCAAGGGTGATGAGGTGGTCAGCGCCGGCGGCATCGTCGGTCGCATCACCAAGGTCGGCGAGAGCTATATCACCCTGGAAGTCAGCCAGGGCGTCGAAATGCAGCTTCAGAAATCCGCCATCCAGACTCTGCTGCCCAAGGGCACAATCAAGGCGCTCTGAGGCCTGTATCCGTGAACCGCTTCCCGATCTGGAAGTACGCGGTCATCGCGATTGCGGTGCTCCTCGGCCTGCTCTACACCCTGCCGAATTTCTTCGGCGAGTCCCCGGCCGTGCAGGTCTCGAGCGCCAAGGCCACCGTGAAAGTCGACACGACCCTGATGGGCCGGATCGAGCAGGCGCTGGCCGCCGAGAAGGTCGCGCACACCGGCATCGCGCTGGACGGCGCATCGATCAAAGCGCGCTTCGCCGACACCGACACGCAGCTCAAAGCCAAAGACCTGATCGGGCGCACGCTCAATCCGGATGCCAGCGACCCCACCTATGTCGTGGCGCTGAACCTGTTGTCGGCATCGCCGCAGTGGCTCACCTCGATGCGAGCGCTGCCGATGTATCTCGGCCTCGACTTGCGCGGAGGCGTGCACTTCCTGCTGCAGGTCGACATGAAAGCCGCGCTGTCCAAGCGCATCGACGCCACCGCGGGCGAGCTGCGCAGCCTGTTGCGCGACAAAAATCTGCGCCATGCCGGCATCGCCCGCAATGGCGACACCATCGAGGTGCGCTTTCGCGATGAGGCCACCCTGGCCAAAGCCCGAACAGCGATTGCCGATGCCAATGCCGACCTGACCCTGACCGAGGGCAGCACCGACACCAGCGACCGCAAGCTGGTCGTCACACTCAAGCCCGGCGCCGAAAAGGCCCTGCTCGAAACTTCGGTCAAACAAAACATCACCACCTTGCACAACCGGATCAACGAGCTGGGCGTGTCCGAGCCGGTGATCGCGCAACAAGGCGCTGACCGCATCGTGGTGCAGTTGCCCGGCGTGCAGGACACCGCCCGCGCCAAAGACATTCTGGGGCGCACGGCAACGCTGGAATCAAGGCTGGTCGATCTCAGTCAGGAAGCCCAGGCCGCGGTCATCAATCAGGGGCCGGTGCCTTTCGGTTCGGAGCTCTTCCGTCAGGGCCGCGGTGCGCCGGTGGTGTTGCGCAAGCAGGCGATCTTCACCGGCGAGCAGCTCACCAGTGCGGCCGCCACCTTCGACGAAAACCAGCGCCCGGCCGTGGCCATCAGCCTGAACGACGCAGCCGGTCGTGTGCTGCGTGAAGTCTCCCGCGAGAACATCAAGAAGCCGATGGCGGTGGTGCTGTTCGAGCGCGGCCGCGGCGAGGTGCTGACGGTTGCCACCATCCAGTCCGAACTCGGGTCGCGCTTTCAGATCACCGGCATGGATTCCCCGCAGGCCTCCAACGACCTGGCGCTGCTGCTGCGCGCCGGCGCGCTGGCTGCGCCGATGGAGATCATCGAAGAGCGCACCATCGGACCGAGCCTGGGCGCCGAGAACATTCGCAAGGGCTTCAACTCGACGCTGTATGGCTTCATTGCGATTGCCGTCTTCATGATCGCCTACTACCTGCTGATGGGCGTGTTCTCCACAATCGCCCTGGCGGTCAACCTGGTCCTGCTGATTGCGCTGCTCTCTTTGCTGCAGGCCACGCTCACCTTGCCGGGCATCGCCGCGATTGCACTGACGC
>CAIXXI010000437.1 GCA_903923345.1 uncultured Burkholderiales bacterium
ATCGCGACTCAGGAGGCGATCCGATCCACCCCGGACGGCTACACCCTGATCCTGAACACGGTTGGCCCGATGGCGGTCAACCCGACGCTGTACCGCAAGCTGCCGCATGATCCGCTCAACGATCTGCTGCCAGTCGCGATGGCGGTGGATGCGCCCAATGTGCTGGTGGTGACGCCCGCATCGGGTGTCCGCAGCTTCGAGGCCTTTGTCGAATATCTCAAGGCCAATCCGGACAAGCTGAATTATTCCTCGACCGGGATCGGCACGGCTGCGCACTTGTCAGGCTTCATGCTTTCCCAGCGTGTGGGCAGTGCGGCCACCCATGTGCCCTACAAGGGCGCCGAGGCGCTGCGCGATCTGCTGGCGGGTCAGGTTCAGTTCATGTTCGCCACTATCCCTTCGTGCATCGCGCTCATCCGTGCCGAGCGGCTGGTGCCACTCGCGGTGAGCACCGCAAAACGCTCCCGCGCCCTGCCTGATGTGCCGACCGTTGCCGAGCGCGGTTTTCCTGGCTTTGCGGCCGGATCCTGGGCGGCCTTTTACGCGCCGCGCGGCACGCCCGAGTCGGTGATCACCCTGCTCAACCGCGAGATCAACGAGGTTCTGAACACGCCCTCGGTGCAGCAGCAGTTGCTTCGCGAAGGTGCCGAACCGATGCCCATGACGCCTGCGCAGCTCGGTCAGTTCACCCGGGCGGAATTCGAGAAATGGCGCACCGTGGTCAAGGCCTCAGGCGCCACCGCGGAATGACTCAGGAGAGCGGTCCCATGAAGATCCTCATGTCCCGCATGGCGCTCGATGAAATCGGCCCGGCCATGTCAGCCCGCATCGGCACGGACACCTGGCAGCCGGTGCTGGTGGGCGAGGCCACGATGGCGCAGCAACAGGAGGCGGATCTGGCCTTCATCTCGCGCGATGTGACCGGCCGCTCAACGAAGTACGAATTGAGCGACTCGCTCAAGGCCTTCTACGACGTGCTGCGCGCCGCGCCAGCCTTGCGCTGGGTGCATGTGCATTCGGCCGGCGCTGATCGGCCGATCTTCGGCGAATTGCGGGCTCGCGGCGTGACGGTTACAACCTCCTCGGGTGCGAATGCCCCGATCGTGGCGCAGACCGCCATCGCCGGCATTCTGGCGCTCACCCGGCGATTTCCACAGCTCATGGCGGCGCAGCGCGAGCGGCGCTGGACGCCGCTCTACGGCGATGTCATGCCGCCTGATCTGGCCGGCCAGACCGCGGTGGTGGTTGGCTGGGGCCCGGCCGGGCAGCGCATCGGCGAGTTGCTGCAGGTGCTCGGGGTGAAGCTCATCGTGGTCAGGCATCGCGATGAGCCGGTCAGCCCCGATGTGCCGACCTTCACCTATGCCCGCCTGGGCGAGACCCTGCCCGGGGCCGATTGGCTGGTGCTGGTCTGTCCGCTCAGCGAGCTCACCCGACAACTGATCCACGCGCCGATGCTCGCGCGCCTGCCGCGCGGCGCGCAGCTGATCAATGTGGCTCGCGGTGAAGTGGTCGATGAGCCGGCACTGATCGCGGCGCTGCAAAGCGGGCATCTGGGTGGCGCCTATCTGGACGTGTTCGCCCATGAGCCGCTCGATTCGGCCTCACCGTTGTGGACCCTGCCGAATGTGATCGTTACACCGCATGCGGCCGGGCATTCCGCCGGCAACTTCGCGCGGGTCGCCCAGATCTTCATCGACAACCTGGGGGCCTGGGTCGAGGGCGGCGCTTTGCGCAATCGCGTGGCCTGAGCCCTGACCCGGCAGGTATGATCGACCGGATCCACTCATTGCAATCGAGTTCGACATGAACCATCCCTACGCCATCGCTGATTCCCTGAAGCGCCCGATGCCCGAGGCACTCTCGGCCCGACTGCGCGCCCATTTCGGTGATCGATTCAGCACGGCCCAGGCGGTGCGCGAACATCATGGCCGCGATGAATCGCCTTTTCCGGTGACGCCGCCGGATGCGGTGGTCTTTGCCCACTCCACCGACGACGTGGTCGAGGCGGTGAAGGCCTGCCATGAGCACCGGTTTCCGATCATCGCCTATGGCGCCGGCTCATCGCTGGAAGGCCATCTGCTCGCGGTGCAGGGCGGCCTGACCATCGACCTGTCGCAGATGAACCGCATGGTGGCGGTGCATCCCGAGGACCTGAACTGCACCGTGCAGGCCGGCGTGACCCGAAAGCAGCTCAACAACGAGATCAAGGACACCGGCCTGTTCTTCCCGATCGATCCGGGCGCAGATGCCTCGATTGGCGGCATGAGCGCGACCCGTGCCTCAGGGACGAACGCAGTCCGCTACGGCACCATGCGCGA
>CAIXXI010000438.1 GCA_903923345.1 uncultured Burkholderiales bacterium
ACAGTCGACACCAAACCCGCTGTGCGCTCACAGCCGGCATGACCCCGTTGGCCCTGCTGTGTGCCCTGAGCCTGACCTGGTCTGATGCGCATGCGGCCGATCCGGCCCAGGAAATTGCCGACCTCAAGGCGCGGCTGCACGCCCAGCGCCAGCAACTCGAAGAACAGAAGCGCCAGATCAGCGCTCAGGAAGCGCAACTGCGCGAACAGGAGCGTGTGCTGCAGGACCTGTCCAACCGGACGGGCGCGGCCACCGCGTCATCGACAGCCGGCGCAGCAGCTCCCGCCGCAGCGACCGGAGTGACCTCCAGCGAAGCACTCACCGCACCGGCGCGCTCGGAAGACCCGACCCGCAAGGAGGCACTGGCTCAGCCCAAAGGCCCCGAGCCGGTCACCAGCCGATTCGACGGCATCAAGGTGCATCTGGGCGGCGCATTGCGTACAACCGTCAACACCACCACCGCGCGGATGCAGCCGGATGCAACCCCGTTCTTCGTGCTGCCCAAAGTCAACGGTGTCTCCGAAGGCACCACCAAGATCGATGCCCGCCTGTCCTCATTGCTGTTTGCGATTGAAGGCGCCCAGATCGGCGACTTCAAACTCGGCGGCTCGATTTACGCCTATCTGTTCAATGGCGACCTGTTGTCCGGCAAGTACGGCTTCTACCCGGGGTTCGCCTACATCGATGCCACCAGCGAGCGCTGGCGCTTCGCCGCTGGCCTGCAGATGGACGTCTTCAGCCCATTGATCCCGACCATGGTCGACCGGATGTCGGCGTTTGCCGGTTCGGGCAATCCCGGCAACTCCTTCAAGCCGCAACTGAGGGTCGAGCACACCATCCCGATGGGTCAGGATCGCCTGGTGCTGCAGGGTGCACTGGCCGATGCGCTGGCCACCAACATCAAACCGCCGGCAAACGTCGGGCTGGCCGCCACGATCAATGAAAACACCGGGCTGCCCAATGTCGAGGCCCGCATTGCCTGGACACGGGGCAGGCCGGGCGATGACACCTCCTGGCTGCCCTGGGCGCAGTGGACGCTGGGCGTGTCGGGCGTGACCGGCAACTACCGATCGTTCTCGATCGACAGCAACTTCAATGCGGTCGACCCCTACACCGCCCGGATCAACGGCGTGGCCCTCGAAGGCGCCTGGCGGATCGGCAAACAACTGGGCATCCAGGGCGAGCTGTATTCCGGCCGCGGCCTCGGACAGTACCTCGCCACGATTTTCCAGACGACCAATCGCACCGGGCAGGTGATCCCGAGCAAGGGGGGTTGGGGCGAGGTGGCCTGGTACTGGACACCGGTGCTGCACAGCCATGTCGGCTATGCGGTTGATGAGGCCAGGGAATCGTATGTGGCACCCGGCGGCTTTCTGCGGAATCAGACGGCCTTCCTGAACCTCTTCTACGACCCCAGCCCGAAGACCACACTGGCCATCGAAGGCACCTGGCGCCAAACCGGCTACCGCGGGCTGGGCGAGCACTCGGGGTATTCGCTGATGTTCTCCTCGGAATTGCGGTTCTGAAGCCGCTGCGGTTTTTTCAACTCTGCTTGAAGGAAGTCGATTCATGCCCTCCAGCCTTCGACTGAACTGCGTTCGCCTGCTCGGCGCCCTGGCTTCAACGCTGATCGCCGCAAGCGCATCGGCGCAGTCAGGTGGCTCGTCCAGCGCCGATGATCTGGCCAAACAGCTCGCCAATCCGGTGGCTGCCCTGATCAGTGTACCGATCGAGCTCACCTGGGATACCCGGGCCGGGAAGAACGAGAAAGGCGACATTTCGACCCTTCTTCTGAAACCGGTCATCCCGTTCAGCTGGAATGCCGACTGGAACCTGATCTCGCGCACAATCGTGCCGACTGTCCATTTCGATGACGTGGTCCCGGGTCAGAGCGCCACCGGCCTGGGCGACATCGTCCAGAGCTTCTTCTTCTCGCCCAAAGCCCCGACGGCAAGCGGCATGATCTGGGGGGTGGGCCCGGTTATCTCGATCCCGGTCGGCAAGGACGCGTTCTCCAGTGACCAGTGGGGACTGGGGCCGACCGGCGTGGCACTGGTGCAGAACGGTCCCTGGACCTATGGCGCGCTGGTCAATCGGATCTGGGGCGTCGGTGGCAGCCATGATGGCAAGCCCTACATGAATACACTGTTCGTACAGCCCTTCATGTCGCATGCCTTTCCGGGCGGCAAGTCGCTGGGTCTGGGGTTTGAAGGCACCTACGACTATTCGAGAAAAACCTTGACGGTGCCGATGAACATCACCGCCAGCCAGGTGACGAAACTGGGTGGTCAGGCGGTTTCCTTCGGTGCAGCGCTGCGCTATTACGTCGTCCGCCCCGACGGCGCGCCCGAGTGGGGCCTGCGCTTCACCGCAACGCTGCTCTTCCCGAAGTAAGCCTGCCAGCACCCAGCCGGCTTCAACCCGCATCCTCAAATCCGCATCCTTGCCCGTCACCTCGGAGTTCCTGATGAATCTGCCGATCAAGCCTGATACCGCGGCTCGCATCTCACGATATGCACTGAGTGCCATTGCACTGGCGGTGTTGACAGCCTGCGCAGGCAACGCACCGAGCGTCTCGGCGCCTGATGCGATCTATTCGGGCGGCGACATCCTGACCATGGCGGGCGCGACGCCCCAGTACGCCGAAGCCCTCGCGATCGGCAACGGGCGCATCCTGGCGGTCGGGTCGCGCGCCGAGGTGATGAAGCTCGCCGGGCCGAATACAAAGCAGTTCAACCTGCAGGGCCAAACCCTGATGCCGGGCTTCATCGATGCCCACGGCCATCTGGTCTATGCCACGCACTCCATGCTCGATGCCGACCTGGCGGGTGTGAAGAACATTCCCGAGTTGCTCGAGCGTCTGAAAAAGCATGCGGCCGAGACACCCGTGGGCCAACGGATCGTCGGAATGGGCTATCGGCCCGAGCAGATGGCCGAGAACCGTCATCCGACTGCGGCTGAACTCGATGCCGTCAGCACGACCCGCCCGATCGGGATCTCGGATGGATCAGGCCACCACGGCGTGATGAACACCGCGTTGATCAATGAACTCAAGCTCGGTGCAAACACGCCTGACCCCGAAGGCGGCTTCTATGCCCGCAAGCCCGGATCGAAGGAACTTGCGGGCCACGCCGCTGAATCCGCCTGGATGAGCGTGCTTGCCACCCGCGCGCCCCTCACTGCCGAGCAAACCCGAACCGGTGTGGGTCGGGCGGTGGCCCTCTGGACCGAGAACGGCATGACCACCGCAGCCGAACTGGGTCTGGGACTCAGTGGCGATGACATCCCGATTGCGCAAACGATCATCAACGAGCAGTTGCTGCCAATCGACCTGGTGGTCTTTGCCAAGGCAGCATCGGCAGACCGCATCATCGATGCCGCGTATCAGATCGTGCAGGACCGCAAGAAGCCCAACGCCGACACAGCCACTGAACTGCTCGCTGTTCGCTCTGATCTGGACAAGCGCTACGTCAACCGGGTCCGGCTGGCGGGTGTGAAGTTCTGGCTCGATGGCAGCATCGAGACCATGTTCATGTCACAGCCCTTCACCACCAATCCGCCGGGTGTCACCACGGCCAACTACAAAGGCATGCGGGTCGACCCGCAGGAGCAGCTCGAAGCCGCGCTGGACAAGCACTGGAAAGCCGGACGTCAGATTGCTGCCCATGCGATCGGCGATGAGGCGAATGAACAGTTCCTGCTGGCGCTGGAAGGCGTGATCCGCAAGAAGGGCATGAGCGATGACCGCCCGATCTTTCAGCATGCCCAGTTCCTGCGGCCCGACCAGCTGAGCCGCATCCGGGCAGTCGGCGGCACGCCGAGCTTCACCGCTGGCGGACTGTTCCCGATGGGCGACTACATCTCCGGACTGGTGGGTCCGGAGCGGGTCAATTGGGTGGGTGCTGCAGCATCCGCTCAGAAGCTCGGCGTGAACTGGACCCTGAATACTGACTGGCCAGCGGGTGTCAGCCCGAGCCTGCTGTTCGCCGCCTGGAACGTGGTCAACCGAACGACCAAGTCAGGCAAGGTCTTCGTGCCGGCTGAGCGCGTCTCCGCCTACGAGGCGATGAAGAGCATCACGATCAATGCTGCCTACCAGTACCGCGAAGAAACATCGAAGGGCACTCTGGAGGCCGGCAAGCTCGCCGACCTGGTGATCCTGGATCGCAACCCGGTGAAGGTCGATCCGATGGCGATCAAGGACATCAAGGTGATGCAGACGATCAAGGAAGGATCAGCGGTCTATACCCGGGGCGCGGCGCGCTGAGGGTTTGACCGGGACCGGCCGAGAGCTCAGACCTCGGCCCGGTTTGCCCGGCGTTTCAGGCGCGCCCCTGCAGGCGGGCGCCTACGCGGTCGGCATACGAACGCGCTTTGAATGCGATCAGGATCCGGAGTGCACCGATCACCAGTGCCCAGGATCCAATCAGATAGGTCAATGACAGGCCGCCGGCAGCCGGATTCAGCAGCATCGCCGCGCCGAACAGAATGGACAGGCCGCCCACCAGGTAAAAAAGCCATTCACGCTCGGTGAGCGCCCGGATCCGGTAGCCGAACAGCAGCAGCATGACACCCAGTGAAATGGCGACGAACGCTGCCAACGCCACCATGGCCAGCACACTGACCGGCGGGTTCACCAGGGCGTAGGCACCTGCAATCAGTGACACCACGCCGAAGATCAGCATGAACCAGAACCCGTCGCGGGTGCGATTCTTGAGTGCGCCCACCACATTGACTGCGCCATCAACCAGGATCGAGGCTGCGAAGTACAGGGCCAGCCCAAGCAGCGCAAGCTCCGGTGCGGCCAGCGCAATGATGCCCAGAACCACTGAGGCAATGCCGCCGATCAGAAACGCCCACCAGGAGCGTTTGCAGAAAGTGCGCACCGATTGACTGATACCTGGCAAGTCCTTGCGTGATTGGACGGTCATCTTCAAACCCATGATGAAAAAAGAAAAAAATTTTCTTTCAGATCAGGCCGTCGATCCATCACGAATCGAAGACACCCGATTCAGAGCGTCGGCATCATCCCGTCGGGCAGGCCAAACCGCAGATAGGGCTCGCGTTCGAGTTGCTCGAGCAGGTTGACCTCCCAGGTGAGGTACTGCTGCATCGCCTCCTGCACACCGGACTGCCTTGCATAGGGCGGGTACCACATGTCATCGGTCGGTGTGAGCAAGCGCGGGTCGTCGTCGCCCGAACAGGCTTCCGTGGGCAACCCGGCCTTTCGCCAAGCCGATCGGCCGCCTTTGAGGAACGCAGCGCCGGCAAAACCGAGGCGCACTGCGTCGGCTGCTGCAAAGGGTGAACCCTGCCCATCACGACAGGTGAAGACCAGAGTCTCAGACTTTGAAAAGGCGCCCAGCACTTCGGACAATCGGGAGCGCATCGCATACCAGGCGCCCGGCACATGGGCCCTGCGGTAGCCGAAGCTGTCGCCGACATCGATCACCCGGGCTCGATCGAGCGCAATCAGTTCGGACAAGGCTGCGGACTCGATTGCCCAGACGGACAGCCCAGCCTGCCCGAGTGCCCCCACCGTCGCGGCACCCGTCTGCAGCGGGCCATCCAGTGCGCCGCGCAGCACAAAGACATCGGTCCAGCCCATCTGGAGCAGCCAGTGCGCGGTCATGACGGACTGCACTTCATGCCGATCGATCAGCACGATCCGCGCACCCCTGACCGCCGCATAGGTGTCGGTGGCCTGCACCAGTTGACCGCCTGGCGCATTGAGGCTTCCCGGGTAGTGCCCGGCTTCGAATTCGGCTGGCTGACGCACATCGAAGAGATAGGTGGTGCGATCGCGATCGGACTGCATTGAAGCCAGTTTTCGGGCGTCGATGAAGCGCACCCCAAAGCGCTGCGCGACATCAGCGGCCAGCGCGGTGGCGGCCTTCAGGGACTCACCCACAGGCGGCGGCGCGAGGTTTTCACGGCCGCGCTCGGGTTTGAAGCCGGCCAGTTCCCAACCCATGGTGCCGTTTTTCAAGGCCACCACCGGATTGGCCAGGCCGGCATTGCGAAGGCTCTGCGTGCCGATGATCGAGCGCGTCCGACCGGCGCAATTCACCACCACAACCGTCTGCGGCGATCGGACCATGCCGGGCACCCGCATGACCAGCTCGGCGCCGGGGCAATCGGATGCGCCGGGCAGGCTGACCGCACGATATTCCTCGAGCGGGCGCGAATCAACCAGCACGATGTCGCGGCCTTCCTGCTGCCACTGATGCAGGGTCTCGGGCTCGATACGCGGCGTATCGCAGCGGTGTTCGATGTACTCGCCAAAGACCTTGGATGGAACGTTCACCCCCGAGAACAGCTCATACCCGGCAGCCGCCCAGGCACCAACCCCGCCTCGCAGGATCGACAACTGTGAATAACCGTGCCGCTCGAGCAGATCGGCTGCGCGCTGAACCAGCGCTTGGGCGTCATTGGCTTCGTCATCCATCAGCACGATGCGCGCGTTGCGTCGCGGCAGCAGCAGCGGGGCCCTGACTTCCAGTTGCGACAGCGGCAGGTTGCTCGCAAGCAGCAGGTGTGCGCGTGAAAACGGGCCGCCCTCACGCACATCGATCAGAGCGACCTCCCTGCCGTCGTGGAGCCAGGCCCGCAGTACGGGTGCGTCGATCAACTCAGCCATTCGAAACTTTCAAAAGTAAAGATCAACCCGCCGCCAGGGCCTGATCGAACGCATCAAGCAAGGCATCGGCATCGTCGAAACTGATGCAGAGCGGCGGATTGATGCGAAAGGTATTGCGGGTCGGACTGCCCCTGACGAGGATGAAGCCGGCCTCGCGCAATCGGGCCTGGACCCGTGTGCCTTCCTCGACAGCCGGCTCCCGAGTGACCCGATCGCGTACCAGCTCGATACCGAGGATGAGCCCTTTGCCGCGCACATCCCCAATCAGTTCATGCCGAGCCTTCAGCCGCATCAGCCCGGCCAGCAAGCGTTCACCACAGAGCCTGGCATGGGTCTGAAGCCCTTCATCATCGATCACTTTGAGGACCGATCGGGCCGCTGCGCAGGCCACAGGGTTACCGGCATACGTGTTGAAAAATTTCATCCGGGCGAAGGACTCGGCCACACTGCGTCGGCACACCACACCCGCAATCGGAAAGCCATTGCCCATGCCCTTGCCCAAGACGATGATGTCGGGCAAGACGCCGTGGTCAACGAAACCCCAGTAGGCCGACCCCAGCCGACCGAATCCGGTCTGCACCTCATCGCTGATGCACACGCCGCCGGCGTCTCGAATGATCCGAAACGCGCCCTCCATGTACCCGGGTGGCATCGGCACGACGCCGCCCGAGCCTTGAATCGGCTCGATGATCATGCCGGCGATCCGCCCGCTGGTTGAAGCAGCGATCAGGCGCTTGAGTTCGAGCAGATAGGGTTCGAGGACCGCGCCGAAAGAGCCCTTGTATTGATCCGGATGCATCGCATGGACAAAGCCCTGCATGCCCGGTGAGGCGAAGCGATTGGTGTTGAAGGAGGTGCTGCCGGCCGCACCGAACTGCAGGCCATGGTAGGCATTGCGCAGCGCCACCATCTCATAGTGACCGGTGTGAGCCCTGGCCATCATGTAGGCCAGATCGATGGCCTCGGCGCCGCTGTTTGAGAGCTGGACCACCCAGTCCTCGCCATCCTCGCGCACCGGCAGGTGCGCGACCAGCTCCCTGGCATAGCAGACCGACTGCTCGTTGTAGAAGAGCGTGGTCGCATGTTGCAGACGATGCATCTGCTCGCTAACCATGGCCATCGTCACCGGGTGCGCAAAGCCCAGGCTGACGCACATGTTCTGGCCGGTGCAATCGAGAAAGCGCTTGCCGCTTTCATCAAACACATACTGCCCCTGGCCATGGGACAGGATGAGCGGATTGCCGGCGTACAGTGAGGTTGTGCCCAGTGAAGGACTCAGGTACCGCTCACGCGCAGCAATCAGCTCATCGCGCAACATTTACTTCACCCAGTTCGGCGCCCGGGGATCGACCAGATCGCTGATCGGCAGGACCCGGTCGAGCACCTTGAGTTCGTTGAAGAACTTCAGCGAATGGGTGATCGCGTTACGGTCGATGCCGGCGGAATAGGTGTGCGTGTCGAAGGTCAGCTTGAGCACCCGATCCAGCACCTCATCGCCCTTGGGGAACTCGAACTTAAAGTACTGCTCGGCGATCTGCTTGACTTCCTTGGTGTTGGCCGCGTTGTTGATGAAGGCATCAGCATCCTTGAAGGCCGCCACCAGTGCGTCGGCCACATGCGGGCTCTGGTCGATCATCTCCTGGCGCACCACCATGGCCGAGCCGCCGCCGTTCATGGCAAAGGTCTCGGCCGGCTCCTTGTTGACCGCACCTCGCCACAGCGTGCGGCAGGTCTTGAGCACGTCGCACATCGCGCCGGAAGGCTCGAAGTTCATGAGGTAGTCGATCTGCTTGCTCACCAGCGCGCCATAGGCGGTGTCGGGCCCGCCCACCGCCACGAAGGTGACGTCATCAGGCGACATCCCGGCCTTGACGAGCATCGAGGCGGTAAGGCGCTCCAGGCCCGAGCCGCGCGCAGGCGTGCCGACCTTCTTGCCCTTCATGTCGCGCATCATGGCCGGGAAGCCCTTGTCAGCGTTGGGCGCATCAACATGATTGCCGACCATGATCGTGCCGACGTTGGTGACCGCGCCACCCGAGATGATCTTCAATTTGGCCCCATTGGCGATCGCCGGGGTCATCACGTCAGCGGCGAACAGCCCGACATCAATGGACTTGGCCAGCAGCGCCTGAGCGCCGAGCGGGCCGGTGGGGATGCGTTGCACGGTGCATTTGACGCCGTACTTGTCGCAGTAACCCTTGCTGATGGCGACCCGGGCCAGCATGTTGCCGACGCCGGGATAGTCCTGGATGCGAACGGTCTCACCCTTGCCCTGTGCTTGGGCAGCACCGGCCAGGATCAGGGTTGAAAATGCCGACACAGAGGCTAGGCTACGAACGAGCTTGCGTGGGGTCATGATGGGGTGTCTCCTTGTGATTGGAACGGTCTGGCCGGATATCCGGGGCTCGTCGCAATCTGGAATTGCCACGAGCCTACCATCTCCCCGGTACGGAAAAAAATTTCTTTCTCATTTCCAGAGCGGACGAAAGGCCGCCGGATGCTTCAGAACGAACGCGGCAAACCGAGCACGTGCTCGGCGACATACGACAGGATCAGGTTGGTCGAGATCGGTGCAACCTGATACAGGCGCGTCTCGCGGAACTTGCGCTCGACATCGTATTCACAGGCAAATCCGAAACCGCCGTGGAACTGCAGACAGGCATTGGCTGCTTCCCACGACGCCTTGGCTGCGAGGTACTTCGCCATGTTGGCCTCGGCGCCGCAGGGCTTGCGGGCATCGAACAGTTCACAGGCCTTCCAGCGCATCAGGTTGGCTGCCTCGACCTCGATATAGGTTTCGGCAATCGGAAACTGCACGCCCTGGTTCTGACCGATCGGGCGCCCGAACACCACGCGATCCTTGGTGTACTGCGTGACGCGGTCAACAAACCAGTAGCCGTCACCGATGCACTCGGCGGCGATCAGTGCGCGCTCGGCGTTGAGCCCGTCCAGGATGTACTTGAAGCCCTGCCCTTCCTCGCCGATCAGGTTTTCGGCCGGAATCTCGAGGTTCTCAAAGAACAGTTCATTGGTTTCGTGATTGACCAGATTCGGGATCGGCCGCACCGTCAGGCCATGCCCGATGGCTTCACGCAGATCGACCAGAAAGATCGACATGCCTTCGGACTTCTTGGTGACCTGGTCCAGCGGCGTGGTGCGGGCCAGCAGGATCATCAGATCGGAGTGCTGAACCCGCGAGATCCAGACCTTCTGGCCATTGATCACATAGCGATCGCCCTTGCGCACCGCGGTGGTCTTGATGCGGGTGGTGTCGGTGCCCGTGGTGGGCTCGGTCACGCCCATCGACTGCAGGCGCAGCTCACCCGTGGCGATCTTGGGCAGCCACCGTTGCTTCTGCTCGGTCGAGCCGTGGCGCAGCAGCGTGCCCATGTTGTACATCTGACCGTGACAGGCGCCGGAATTACCGCCGCACCGGTTGATTTCTTCCATGATGACCGATGCCTCGACCAGGCCCAGGCCCGAGCCGCCGTATTCCTGCGGAATCAGGGCAGCCATCCAGCCGGCTTTGGTCAGGGCGTCGACGAAGGCCTCGGGGTATGCCCGCTCGGCATCGACCTTGCGGAAATATTCGTCGGGGTATTCCGCGCACAGGGCGCGCAGGGCATCGCGGATCTCGAGATGATCGGTGGCAGCAGGCATGGTTGGACCTTCGAACGGAAAACGGTTGAAACCGGGTGATGTGTGAGTCTAACCGGCCCGCCCGCGGGCTGCGGGCCTAGGCCGGGCGCGCAGGCGGGGTGGCCATCACGAAGAGCACGGAGCCGAGCGCGGAAATCAACGCCAGGATGGTGAATCCGAGGTGATAGTTGCCGGTGAGATCGGCCAGTCCGCCGGCGACCAGCGGTCCACCCACCTGACCGATCGCGATGATCAGCGAGGACAGGCCCATGATCATGCCGATCGAACGACGCCCGAAGTAATCGGCTCGGATCGCCTGCATGAAGGGGCCGCGCAAGCCCCAGGCAAAGCCGTGCAGGATGGCAAACGCCACCAGCATGGCCACGCCCGTGGCCCAGGTCAGCATCAGCAGGCCGACCGAGTGAAACAGCATGCAGCCCGCTGCGACCATCCGCTTGTTGAAGCGGTCTCCAATGGTCATGCCCATGAGCACGCCACCGATCTGCGAGACCGTCATCAGGCCGATCACCATCGAGGCCTGGGACAAGGTGTAGCCCATGCCTTCCTTCATGTGGGTGATCGCATGCACATTGACCGCCGTGACGACGAACAGCGCAAATCCGTGAGCCAGCGCGAGCAGCCAGAAAGCGCGTGTGCGCATGGCCTGACGGGCCGTGAACTCGGGGCCCTCTTCAAGCGGCGTGCCATCAGCTCGCAAGGCGGTGGGCGGCTCTCCATCGAGGTGCTCACCGAAGTCTGCGGCCCGGCCCTTGAAGACGCTCGCCAGCGGGAAGCCAACCACCAGAACAATCAATCCGCTGACCGTAGCCGTCCAGCGCCAGCCGAAGTACTGCATGAAGGCTGCAACCGCCGGCACCAGAAAGCCGCCCAGCGCCAGTCCAAGGCCCACGGTGGACAGGGCGCGTGCGCGCTTGCGCTCGAACCAGTGAATGATGGCGATGTTGATCGGAAAGTAGCCGCACATGCTGGTGCCAAGGGCAATCAGCACGATGGCGGCGTAAAAGCCCAGCAGCGTGTCGATCTGGCCCAGGGCGATCAACCCGGCCCCGAAGCACACGACTCCGGACTGGATCATGCGCAGCGGCCCGAATCGGTCGATCAGCCAGCCAAGCAAGGGGCCGATGATGGCCGTCTCGACCGACTGCAGGGCAGCCGCCCCTGAAAGCGCCGTCTTGCTCCAGCCGCGCTCGGACGACAGCACCGCCACATAGGCGCCAAAGGCCTGCTGCATGAAGCCGGCCTGCAGGAACTGCAGTCCGCATCCTGCGGCGACCATTTTCCAACCGTGAAAGATCTTCATTGAGTCGGTGATTGTCGCGCAGCCGGTGCATCTTCTGGACCCAGCGTTCCGGCAATTGGAATCGAAGCCAGGCCGTGGGTGTCCGGACTTGACTTGGCACACTCCGGGGATACCCTGATCGCTCAGCCCTGAGGTGATGCCATGTCCGACGATGCCCTGATGCCCGACCAGTCCCCCGATTGGGATATTCCTGTGCCTTATATTCGCCGCACCCACGAGTGGTACAACGCCCTGGGCTACGGCAATCCGTATCGCTATGCGCAGTACGCCGAGGTGCCATTCACCGCCCCGAGCAAGCCGCTTTCCGCAAGCCGTGTCGCGCTGCTGACCACGGCGGCGCCCTTCGATCCGGAAAAAGGACCTCAGGGTGCGGGTGCGCCCTATAACGCTGCAGCGAAGTTCTATCGCATGTACACCGGCGACACCTCGATCGACCATGACCTTCGGGTCTCGCACGTCGGGATCGACCGGGGCTACATCACCGACGATGCCAACACCTGGTTTCCGCTGCCAGCCCTGCGCCGGGCAGCTGTATCCGGGCGCATCGGTGAAGTCTCGCCACGGTTCATCGGCGTGCCGACCAACCGCAGCCAGCGCCATACGATCGACGTTGATTGCCCGGAGATCCTGGCCGCTCTGCGCGCCGATCGGGTCGATGTGGCGGTTCTGGTGGCCAATTGCCCGGTCTGCCATCAGACGATGAGCCTGACAGCCCGCTACCTTGAAGCCAACGGCATCCCCACCGTGGTCATGGGTGCGGCCAAGGACATCGTCGAGACCTGCGGCGTTGCGCGCTTCCTGTTCAGCGATTTCCCGCTGGGCAATGCCGCAGCTCGCCCCCATGATGCCGCCTCGCAGGATTCGACCCTCGGTCTGGCCCTGGGTCTGCTGGAGTCGGCGATTGCGCCACGCACCACACTTCAGAACCCGCTTCGCTGGGCGAGTGGGCCGCAGTGGCGACTCGACTATCTCAATCTGTCGCGTCTGACACCGGCGGAAATTGCCGAGCGGCGTGCGGCCAATGACCGCATCAAGCAGGTCGCACAAGGGGTTCGCGACGCAACGCTGGCCGGCCAGCAGCCGGGATGAGCGGCTCGCGCGCCTTCGAGGGTGTCAAGGTCCTGGATTTCACCCACTTCCTGGCCGGTCCCTTCAGCACCTTCCAGCTGGCCCTGCAGGGTGCCGATGTGATCAAGGTCGAGCCGGTCGAAGGCGACCCGATGCGGGATTCACCGATCAGCGCGCAATGGACCGAGCGTCGGATGGGGCCGGCCTGGATGGCGGCCAATGCCAACAAGCGCAGCATCACACTCGATCTCACGAAGCCTGCGGCCATCGAGATCGTCGAGCGCCTGGTGCAAGACGTCGACATCGTGTGCGAGAACTTTCGCCCCGGGGTCATGGAGCGGCGTGGCATTGGCTGGTCGCAACTGTCGAAGATCAACCCACGGCTCATCTACTGCGGCATCTCGGGATTTGGCAGCACCGGTCCGGAGCGCGGGACCGCCAGTTTTGACGGCAAGATCCAGGCGATGTCGGGGCTGATGTCGATCACCGGGGAGCCTGTCAACGGACCCATGCGGGCCGGTTTCGCGGCGGCGGACATCACCGCCGGCATGACCGGAGCCTTTGCGATGGCCTGCGCGCTGTTTCAGCGAACCCACACCGGTATCGGGCAATTCGTCGATGTGGCCATGCTCGACTCGATGCTGAATTTTTTGTCGGGTCAAGTTGCCGAGCACACGGTGCTGGGCTATCAGCATGAGCAAAACGGCAACGGGTCGGTCAGCCGCAAGCCGACCGCCAGCCGGTTTCGCTGCGGCTCGGGCCACATCGTGCTGGCGGTGCTGACTGAGCGGCAGTTCGCCAACCTCATGAAGACACTTGGCCGGGAAGAGGTGCTGGCAGATCCGCGATTCGCCGACTGGACACGCCGCATCGAGCATGCGCAGGCGCTTCGGGACATCATCGAGGCGGGGATGGTCGAAGGCGATCCCAAAGAGTGGGAGTCGCGTTTCACGGCGGCCGACGTGCCGTGTGCCACCGTGCACTCGATCAGCGAAATCGTGAGCCATCCGCAGGTGGCGCATCGCGGCCTGCTGCAGGAAGCCGAGACGCCCTTCGGATCGGTGCGACTGGCCGGCGCGGGATTTCGCTTCGAGCATGGCAGCGGCGGAATCGACAAGCCGATGGCCATGCCGGGTGAACACACCGATGCGGTCCTGCGCTCGATCGGATACGACGCCGCCCAGATCGCAAACCTTCGCGCCGAGCAGGTCATCTGAAAATTGGGAAAATTGGGGTCAGACCCCAATTAATGACGGCGGCATTGACACATCGGGGAGAAATTGGGGTCTGACCCCAATTTAATGGGACGGATGATGGGAATTACGATTTATCGCGCGCGACGCATTCTCACGATGAATCCGGCGCGCCCTGAAGCGACGCATGTCGCGGTGCGCGAAGGCCGCATCCTGGGGGCAGGGGATCTCGATGAGCTGCGTGGCTGGGGACGCTTCGATCTGGACGAACGCTTTGCCGACCAGGTCTTGGTGCCGGGCTTTGTCGAGGGTCACAGCCATCTCGCAGAAGGCGCCAACTGGCGCTATGTGTACTGCGGCTTTCACGATCGCACCGATCCGGATGGACGCTGCTGGCCCGGTGCGCACTCGATCGAAGCCGTGGTCGAGCGGCTGCGCCAGGCCCATGCCCACCTCAGCGACCCGAGCGAGCCGCTGATTGGCTGGGGCTTCGACCCCATCCATTTCGGGCAGCGACGGTGCGACCGGCACGACCTGGACCGTGTCAGCGACACCCGGCCGGTTGCCGTGCTGCATGCCAGCCTGCACATCACCAATGCGAACAGCGCCGCCCTCAAGGCTGGTTCATTTCTGCGCACCGGCCATGACCATCCGGGCATTCCGCTGGATGCACAGGGGCTGCCCACCGGCGAGCTGAAAGGCCCGGAGGCGATGACGCCGGTGCTGATGAAACTCGGGGTCAATGTCGCCGGGATGGCTGGCGACGAGGCTGGCGTGCGGGCCTTCGGACGGCTGGCGGTGCGCACCGGCGTGACCACTGCGACCGATCTGGCGAATTCCGCCAAGGATGCCGCCATCGATCAACTGCTGCAGATCACCGCGGCGCAGGACTTCCCGGTCCGTCTCGTGCCCGCGATGCATGTGCGCGGCCAGAGTGCCGAGCAGGCCATCGAGCGTGCACTGTCGTTGCGGGCACGCTCGACCGACTCACTGCGCATGGGGCGGGTCAAGGCCCATGCAGACGGCTCGATCCAGGGCTTCTCGGCGCGACTGCGCTGGCCGGGCTACTACAACGGCGCACCGCAAGGCATGTGGTACGTCGAGCCCGAATACCTGCGCCATGTCTATGCGCTGGCCTTGCGCCACGGCGTGCAGATGCACACCCATGCCAATGGCGACGCGGCCATCGATCTGGCCATCGAATCGCTGGAGTCAGCACTGCGACAACACCCCAGTGCGGACCATCGCTTCACGCTGCAGCACTGCCAGCTCGCCGATCGGTCGCAACTGCAACGGATGAAGTCGCTGGGCATGTGCGCCAACTTCTTTGCCAACCACCACTTCTACTGGGGCGACGCCCATCGCGACATGACCGTCGGCCCGGAACGTGCGCAGCGCATGAATCCGTGTCGCTCGGCGCATGACATCGGCGTGCCCTACACCATCCACTCTGATGCACCGGTCACGCCGATGGATCCGCTGCATGTGGCCTGGTGCGCCGTCAACCGGCTGACCTCGAGCGGCCAGTTGCTGGGGGCCTACGAACGGATCAGTGTCGCGCAGGCCTTGCAGGCAATCACCCTGGGCGCAGCCCATACCCTGCATCTGGATGGCGAAATCGGATCGATCGAAACCGGCAAGCGGGCCGACTTCGCGGTCTTGCAGGACGACCCGTTGTCGATTGCACCCGAACGCCTCAAGGACATCGCGGTATGGGGCACCGTGCAGACCGGCCGGATCTTCGAAGCGGCCCGCATCTGACACGGTCTGACTGCGCTGCGTCCTGCGGCGCAGCGGCTTAGCTGCAACTCAGAGCACCGCCTCAACCAGGTAGGGCCCTTTCGATGCAAGCCCGCGAGACAGCTCGCGCGCCAGGCCGCCCAGATCCGTGGCACGGCCGGCTTCGACGCCCATGGACCGGGCAATTCCGACGAAATCGAGGGTCGGATTGTCGATGTTGAGC
>CAIXXI010000439.1 GCA_903923345.1 uncultured Burkholderiales bacterium
CGAGACCAACGGCATTCGCATGCACATTGCCGAGGCCGGTGAAGGCCCGCTGGTGGTGATGTGCCACGGCTGGCCGGAATCCTGGTATTCCTGGCGCCATCAGATCATTGCGCTGGCCCAGGCGGGGTATCACGTGGTCGCGCCAGACCAGCGAGGCTATGGTCAGACCGACAAGCCCGAAGCCATCGACCAGTACACCCTGTTCCATCTGGTGGGTGATCTGGTGGGGCTGCTCGATGCGCTGAATGAACCGTCTGCGGTGATTGCCGGCCATGACTGGGGCGCGCCAGTGGCATGGCATGCAGCCCTGCTCAGACCGGACCGATTCCGCGCGGTCATGGCGCTTTCGGTGCCCTTCATGCCGCGTGGCAAGAACAGGCCGACGGCCAACATGCCGCAGACCGACACCGCGCGTTTTTATCAGCTCTACTTTCAGCAGCCTGGCGAAGCCGAGGCCGAGTTTGAGCGCGATCCGCGTCGAACGATTCGCCAGCTGCTCTACTGGGGCTCGGGCGATGCGCCGCGCAAGGCGCCGTCGACGATGTCGCCCGGATCCGAGCGGGGGCCGGTTGGCATGGTGCCCCGTGGGGGCGGCTTTCTGAACCCGACGGATGCGCCCGGCCAACTGCCTGGCTGGCTGCTGGAATCCGACATCGATTACTTCGCGGATCAGTTCCGCGGCAGCGGGTTTCGAGGCGGGCTCAACTGGTATCGCAACATCGACCGGAACTGGGAGCTTCTGGCGCCCTGGTACGGCGCCCGGATCAGCGTCCCGGCCCTGTATGTGGCCGGAGATCGCGATCTGGTTGTGGCATTCGGTGGCATGGACTCGCTGCTGCCTTTGCTCAAGAAATTCGTGCCGCAGCTGCGCGAAACCCTCATGCTGCCCGGGTGCGGGCACTGGACGCAGCAGGAGCGCCCAGCCGAGGTCAACGAGGCCATGATCCGATTCCTGAAAACGCTGGAATGAATCAGCGCCGCGCGCCTAACGACCCTTGAAGTCTGCGTCGCGCCGCTCCCTGAATGCGCTTGTGCCTTCGGCCAGATCCTCGCTCTGGCCCAGGTCATGGAAGGACGCCGATTCCAGCCGCAAGGCCTCGGTCATGTGCATGCCCATCGAGCGCCGCACGACTTCCTTGGCAAAGCGCTGAGACAGCGGCGAGCGCGACGCCAGTTTCTGCGCGTACTCCAGGGTGAACTGGAGCAGCTCGGCGTGCGGGACGATCCGGTTCACCAGCCCGATCCGGAAGGCATGTTCGGCATCGATGCGATCGCCGGACAGAATGATCTCCATCGCATGGCCCATGCCGACGATCTGCGGCAGTCGGATCAAGCCGCCGTCGCAGGCATGAAACCCCCACTTCGCATCCTGCAGGGCGAACTCGGCATTGGGCGAACAGAAGCGGATGTCACAGGCCAATGCAAGCTCGAAGCCGCCCGAGATCGCAAAGCCATTGATGGCCGCCACGATCGGCTTGTCGATGTCGAGATTGCGGGTGATGCCGGCAAAGCCGGGACCATTGGTGAATTTTGATCGGAACTCCGGGGCCGGTCGGCGCGCGAAATTCATCGTGTAGGTTTTCAGGTCTGCGCCGGCACAGAAGGATTGCGCGCCGGCCCCGGTGATAACCGCAACCTGCGCCTCGCTGTCGGCATCGAACTCGCGCCAGACTGCCGTCAGCTGGTCATTGGCCTCGAAGTCCAGCGAATTCATTTTTGCCGGGCGGTCGATGGTGATCAGGCGCACACGACCGTGGCGTTCATATCGGATGTCTGTCATGGATGGGCTCTCACGGTGAATACGGTATCGGCCCCGCTCGCGCTGACCAGGGTCACCTGCGCGCCCATCGAGGCCGGTTGGGA
Organism: uncultured Burkholderiales bacterium; assembly: GCA_903923345.1. Lineage (GTDB taxonomy): Bacteria > Pseudomonadota > Gammaproteobacteria > Burkholderiales > Burkholderiaceae_E > UBA4615. The sequence continues at coordinate 1,864 of CAIXXI010000439.1, forward strand.
GTCGGGATCAAGCCGACCGGTGATGCGCAGCCCGGCATCCAGATCGACGACGACAACCTCATAGGGTGCCCGATCCCGGAACTGAGTCGGTGCGCGTCGGATCGTTGTGTAACTGGCCACCCGGCCTTGACCTTGAATCTCGAATGCCTCGAGTTGATCCGACAGGCAGGCTGAGCACACCGTGCGCCCGCGCAGATCGAGCTGACCGCACCGGGCGCAGCGCAGCACGGGCAAGCTGGGGTTGGATGATGGGGACGTCATCTCAGGCGCGCCGCTTGAGAATGCTCACGGTGCAGGCCACGCCGGTGCCGCCCAGATTGTGGGTCATCCCGATCTCGGCATTGCCGACCTGATTCGGATGGGTGCCACGCAACTGGCGCACCACCTCGAAGAGCTGACCGACGCCGGTTGCGCCGACCGGATGGCCTTTGGCCAGCAGTCCGCCGCTGGGGTTGATCGGGATCTCGCCACCCACCGCAGTGCGGCCCTCAGCGGCCCAGATGGCGCCTTGGCCCCGGGGGACCAGGCCGAGGTCTTCGCTGTCGACGATTTCAGCCACTGAAAAGCAGTCGTGCAGCTCGACCACATCGATTTCCCTGGGGCCAATTCCAGCCATCGCATAGGCGCGCTGTGCGGCGGACACGGTGGCGTCGAAGGAGCACAGATCGGGATGGCCTGCGATCCGGGAAGCACCGCGGGTCTGAACCGTGGCCAGGACATCGACCGGAACGCCGGCTGCTTCACCGCTCAGGTCGCGGGCGATCAGCACCAGTGCGGCGGCGCCGTCACTGGCGGGACAGCAGTCGTAGAGCTGCAGCGGATCACAGATCGAGGCAGACGATGCGATCTGCTCGTCGGTGAGCGTTGCACCCATCTGCGCCAGGGGATTGAGCAAGCCGTTGGCCTTGTTTTTCCTGACCACCGCCGAGACCTGTTCACGGGTCGTGCCGTATCGATCAGCGTGGATGCGCCAGGCCAGACCGAACAGCCCCGGAAAGGTCAGGCCGCTGGGGCCGTCGTTTTCATTGTCCATGGCGCAGTTCAGCGCGGCCGTGGTCTGCGCCGTGGGCGCATGGGTCATGGTTTCAACGCCCACCACCAGTGCCGCATCGCACTGGCCGCTGGCGATCGCCATCCAGGCGTGTCGAAAGGCAATGCCGCCGGAGGCACAGGCGCCTTCCACCTTGGTGCAGGGAATGTTCTGCAATCCCAGCTGGTCGGCCACGATGCCGGCCAGCACCTCTTTGCCATTGAGTGGGCCGCTGATGAAATTGCCCAGATACAGCGCACCGATTCGGGACCGATCGATTCCTGAATCGACAAGGGCCTGCACGGCCGCCTGAACGCCGAGCTGTTCGATCGGAATGGTCGGATGCCGACCGAAGGGTGTCGAGCCGATGCCGACAATCGAGACTTCACGCATGCGGGTTCTCCTTGGCAAGCCATTGCCTGAGTTCGGTCTTGAGCACCTTGCCGTAGTTGTTCTTCGGCAACGCCTCGGTGAAGCGATAGGCCTTGGGGCGCTTGAATCGGGCGATCTCGGACAGACAGAGTTCATCGAGCACTGCGGGTGTCAGCGCGTGCCCGGCTCGGCCCACCACGAAAGCGATCACCTCTTCGCCCCAGTCGGGATGCGGGCGACCGACCACCGAGCATTCCAGCACGCCGGGATGACGCAGCAGCACCTCTTCGATTTCGCGGGGATAGATATTGGTGCCGCCGCTGATGATCATGTCCTTGGAGCGATCCCTCAAGGTGAGGTAGCCGCGTTCGTCCAGGGATCCGACATCACCGGTCCAGAGCCATCCCTCACGCAGTGCGCGGGCGGTGGCGTCCGGATTGTTCCAGTAGCCCGACATGACGCAGTCGCTGCGCGTCACCACTTCGCCCACTGCGCCAAGCGGCAGATCGATGCCGTCATCGTTGACGACCCTGACTTCCACCCCCGTGCGAGCGATGCCGCAGGATCCGAGCCGCTCCAGATGGGACGCGCTGCGATCGCCTTCGTGATCGGCGCGCGAAAGTGCGGTGATGGTCATCGGGCTTTCACCCTGGCCAAACAGCTGGGCGAGCCGGGGGCCGAACAGATCGAGCGCTTTGACCAGATCGCTGACATACATCGGCCCACCGCCGTAGTACATCATCCGCAGGCCCTCAGCACGCACCCCGGATCCGGCCGCCTGCACGAGACGGGTCACCATCGTGGGAGCAGCGAAGATCGTGACATCCCGATATCGATCAAATCCTTCGAGCACCTCCTGAGGATCGAATCCGGGAAGCACCACCTGATGGCCGCCTGCGAACAGGTGGGGCAGGGCATACAGACCCGACCCATGAGACAAGGGGGCTGCATGCAGTTTGGTGTGACCCGGCTCGATGCGATCCATGTCGGCGTGATAGGCCAGCGACATGAAGGTGAGGTTGCGGTGCGAGAGCATGGCGCCCTTGGGGCTGCCGGTGGTGCCGCTGGTGTAGAAGATCCAGGCGATGTCACTCGCTGCAACCGCCTCGCACTGCATGGGCGCAGCCTGAAGCAATCGCTCATAGGCCTGGGTGCCAACCACTGACAGGAACGGGGCCGGGCTCAAACCGGGCAATTCGGTCGCGATGCCCTCGACGAGTGACTCGCTGGTGAAGATCGCCCGGGCAGCGCTGTCGCGAACGATGTGCACGACCTCCTTGGGATGCAGTTTGGCGTTCACCGGAACGGCGCACAGCCCGGCCGTCCAGCAGGCAAAGAGCAGTTCTAGGAATTCGGCGCGATTCTCCATGCACAGCACGACGCGATCACCATGAACCAGCCCGGCCTGGCCGCGCATCGCAGCAGCCAATCGTCGGATCCGGTCGGCGAGCTCACCGTAATGCAATCGGGTGTCGCCGCAGCTCATGGCGATCGCATCGGGTTGGCTGCGCACGCGATTGAAGAGGTACTGCGCGATATTCGACATCGGGGGTCTTCTCCTGGTCGGCCCGATCGTTGATTTTCGAGATTGCGCCCGAACGACACAGGATAAGCTGCGAGGCCATGGACTCGCGAAGTCGCGCGCAGCCCTCTGGGGCCTGATCGGGCGATTGTAGAGGACCCATTTGCAACAGCATGCGAGGAGACCCCGAAGATGAACCAGGCATCCCGAACCCCGACGCTGGGCAGCGTCATTCCGCCCGTCGAATCGTGGCTTGCAGCGCAGACCCAAGAAGACATCATCGAGCCGGACCTGGCGATCGTCGATCCCCACCACCATCTGTGGGACCGGGCTGGGCATCGCTACCTGCTCGATGAACTGCTGGCCGACACCGGTTCAGGGCACCGGATCACGGATACGGTCTTCATCGACTGCATGGCGTTTTATCGTGCTTCAGGCCCGGTGCATCTGCAGCCGGTCGGCGAAACCGAATTCGCCAATGGCATCGCCGCAATGGCCGCCAGTGGGGGGTATGGCGACACGCAGGCCTGCGCGGGCATTGTCAGCTTCATCGATCTGACCCTGGGTGATCAGGTGGAAGCCGCGATCGCAGCGCAGATCGCCGCAGGAAACGGCCGCTTTCGAGGCATCCGGCATGCGGGCGGTTGGGATGCAAGCGATGCG
>CAIXXI010000440.1 GCA_903923345.1 uncultured Burkholderiales bacterium
GGCTCGCGAGCGAGGCGCCTTGCTGCGTGAGCGCGATACGCTGGAAGAAGACTGGATTCAGACGGGCAGCCAGATCGAGTCCATCGATCAGGACACCGAAACGGCTGCGTCCTGATTAGCCCTTGTTTGCGCTCATTTGCGCGCGCAGCTCCAGATTGGCCTTGCGATCGGCCATGATCCGCTGCACCTGCGGGCGCTCGCCCATCCGCTTGAGGTAATCGCGCGCCGGCGTGGCTGCCAGCGGATCCTCGCCCCAGACGGTCTTGGCCGCAGCGCTGATCAGCGGCAATGACACGATTGCCGAGCAATCGGCCGTCGTGAATGCATCACCGGCAATGAAGGGGGAGAACCGGGCCAGTTTGGCAAAGGCGCCGACGTTGCGCTCGAGCTCCTTGCGGGTCGTATCAATCACCGACTGCTCGACCTTGCCGCCAAAGAAGGCCTGCGGGTACAGCCTTCTTGCGACCAGTTCGAGATGCAGCTCGATGTACTGAACCAGCTCACGCACCTTGGCCCGCTCAAAGGGATCGGCCGGCATGAGTGCAGGCGTCGGATAGCGGTCTTCGATGTATTCCATGATGACCTGCGATTCCGACAGCGGCCCCTGCTCGGTGCGGATGAACGGCACCTTGCCCAGCGGGCTTGCCGCGAGTGTGGCCTCGTCCTTGGTCGCCCAGTTCAGTTCTTCATTGAACGACACGCCCTTCTCCAGCAAGGCCAGCTTGACCTTGTTGTAGTAGTTGCTGACCGCAAAACCGCACAGGGTGATCGGCTGCTGATTCGTCGACATGTTCGTGATCTCCTTGGATGGATGGTCCTGACAGCCTGAACGGCTGTCGGCGCCGGGGTTCGCTCGCGATCTTACCGGCTGATTCATGCCGGGTCCCGCAGCCCTCGTACCGGAATTGCATGCGCCCGCGCGCTACAATTCGGTCAGATCAGGCAGCACAGGGAGAGACAATGAGCAGCGAAATCGCCGATCAGAATGTCGGCACCACGGCGGTATCCGAGCGCCAGCGATTCGACGTCGCCGCACTTGAAAACTGGATGCGCGCGAATGTCGAGGATTTCCAGGGCCCACTGAGTGTCGAGCAGTTCAAGGGCGGACAATCCAATCCCACCTTCCGGCTCACCACGCCCAAGCGTCGCTATGTGATGCGATCCAAGCCGGGCCCGGTGGCCAAGCTGCTGCCATCGGCCCATGCCATCGAGCGTGAATTCAAGGTCCAGCGCGCACTCGCCGGTACCGATGTGCCAGTGGCCCGCATGTTCGGGCTGTGCGAGGACGAATCGGTCATCGGCCGGGCCTTCTACATCATGGACTGTGTCGACGGGCGAGTGCTCTGGGAGCAGTCCTTGCCAGGCATGGCCAATGCCGAACGTGCGGCCATTTACGATGAAATGAACCGCGTCATTGCCGCCTTGCACAAAGTCGATGTCGGCGCGGTTGGCTTATCGGATTTCGGCAAGCCGGGCAATTACTTCGCGCGCCAGATCGGCCGCTGGACCAAGCAATATCAGTTGTCCCAGACCGATCCGGTGCCGGAAATGGATCGGCTCATCGAATGGCTGCCTCAGCATATTCCGCCGGGCGACGAAACCACGATCGTCCATGGCGACTACCGCATGGACAACATGATCTTCCATCCCACTGAGCCGCGCGTGCTGGCCGTGCTGGATTGGGAACTGTGCACCCTGGGGCATCCGCTGGCCGATATGTCCTACCACTGCATGAGCTGGCACATCCCGCCTGAACAGTTTCGCGGCATTGGTGGGCTGGATCTGGCGGCGCTGGGCATTCCCGATGAAGCGTCCTACATCCGCACCTACTGCGAACGCACCGGCCGCAGCACCATCGAACACTGGGATTTCTACCTCGCCTACAACGCATTCAGGCTTGCCGCGATCCTGCAGGGCATCGTCGGACGCGCCCTGGATGGCACGGCCTCGAGCCCGCAGGCACTCGAACAAGGCAAGCGGGTACGCCCCCTGGCCGAGATGGCCTGGCGATTCGCACAAAAAGTCACTTGAGCGGCGAACTGACCGTCTCTCGCACAATACATCGCACAACAGCAGAACCCTTTTTCCTTTCCCACGACGACACGACAGGAGATTCACATGGACTTCGATTACAGCCCAAAGGTCAAGGACATGCGCGAGCGACTGCTCGCCTTCATGGACAAGCATGTCTATCCGAATGAAGAGCGCTTCCATCATGAGGTGGAGACCAACCGCGCCGCCGGCAACGCCTGGATCCCGACCAAGGTCGTCGAAGAGCTCAAGCCCAAGGCCCGCGAAGCGGGTCTGTGGAACCTCTTTCTGCCCTTCTCGACCCGTGTGCCCGAAGGTCTGACCAACCTCGAATACGCACCGATGTGCGAGATCATGGGCCGCGTGCATTTCGCGGCCGAGGTCTTCAACTGCTCGGCGCCCGACACCGGCAACATGGAGACGCTTGAGCGCTACGCCTCCGAGGAAATCAAGCGCCAGTGGCTCGATCCGCTGCTGCGCGGCGAGATTCGCAGCGCATTCCTGATGACCGAGCCGGCGGTCGCCTCATCCGATGCCACCAACATTCAACTGCGCATCGACCGTGACGGCGACCACTATGTCCTCAATGGCCGTAAATGGTGGAGTTCGGGCGTCGGCGACCCGCGCTGCAAGGTGCTGATCGTCATGGGTAAGACCAATCCGGACGCTGGCCGCCATGAGCAGCAGTCGATGGTTGTTGTGCCGCGCGACACCCCCGGTTTCAAGGTCGAGCGTGCCCTCTCGGTGTTCGGCTATGACGATGCACCGCACGGCCATATGGAAGTGACGCTGACCGATGTGCGTGTCCCGGTCACCAACATCCTGCTGGGTGAAGGCCGCGGATTCGAGATCGCCCAGGGCCGCCTCGGACCGGGCCGTATCCACCATTGCATGCGCTCGATCGGTGCCGCAGAGCGGGCCCTCGAACTGATGTGCAAGCGACTGAGCTCGCGGGTGGCCTTTGGCAAACCGGTTTCCCAGCAGTCGGTCTGGCACGAGCGAATCTCCGATGCGCGCTGCATGATCGACCAGGCCCGCCTGATGACGCTGAAGGCCGCCCACATGATGGACACGGTCGGCAACAAAATCGCCAAGGCCGAGATCGCCATGATCAAGGTGATTGCGCCCAATATGGCCTGCCAGATCATCGACTGGGCCATCCAGGCACATGGCGGCGCAGGTGTCTCGCAGGTCACGCCGCTGGCCTACATGTACGCCCATCAGCGCACGCTGCGGCTGGCCGACGGTCCGGACGAAGTGCATCGCAATGCGGTCGCCAAGCTCGAGCTCGGCAAGCACCTGCCGATTCCAGGTGCGGCCGATGCAATCGAAATGCCGATCACCCGCGGCGCCTGAGCCCGCTCGGGACCGCCGTCTTCGAAACACCCTACTGGACCGGCTCCTTGAGCAGGTCTGGTAGGGCCAGGGCCATGACTTCGATCCCCTCATCAGCCAGCTCGCGTGCGTCCTGAGCCGAGGCCTGCCCCCGAATGCCTCGCTCCGGCGCTTCCTTGTAGTGGATTCGACGGGCTTCTTCGGCGAATCGATTGCCAACGTCTTCGGTGTTTGCGACGATCGCGCGGGTCATCTGCAACAGCAGTGCCTGAACGGCCCGTGGATCAGGCGTGTGGGCAGTCGGGCTTGCACCCGATGCCGGCGCCTTGTGCTGACCGCCACTTTGGGGTGCGGTCGGCTCGAGCGCATGAGACAGGTTCAAACGCGGCGCAGACAGCATCTTGCGAATCGAGCGGCTCGCGCAGACTGGACACTCGAGCAGGCCACGGGCCAGCTGCGAATCGTAGTCGTCGGCCGAACCAAACCAGCCCTCAAAGGGATGATCGTGCTCGCAGGCAAGGTTGAAGACTTTCATGGAATCGGAAAAAGTGAGATGCAAGTTTACGGCAGCTTGACAGCGCGTGCTGCTGTCAGGGTTTTCGGATGAAAGAGCCGATCGTTCTGTCAGTCAATGAGGTGGTGTCTCGCATCGCCGAATTCAACACGATCATTGACGCCCGAAGCCCCTCCGAATTCGCCGAAGACCATCTGCCTGGAGCGATCAGTGCTCCAGTACTGGATGATGCGCAGCGCGCCGAGGTCGGCACCGTGAACGCCAAAGTCGGTGCGTTCGAAGCCAAGCGACTGGGTGCAGCACTGGTCTCGCGCAATATCGGCGACCTCCTGCAGACCCGCTTCGCCGACAAACCTCGAGACTGGAAGCCGCTGGTCTACTGCTGGCGTGGTGGCAACCGCTCGGGCGCACTGGCGACTGTCATGGCCCGGATCGGCTGGCGCACCTGTGTGATCGATGGGGGCTATAAAGCCTATCGACGCAAGGTGATCGAAGACCTTCAGACCATGGCCCCGACCCTGAACCTGATCGTGCTCGGCGGGCGCACCGGCAGTGCCAAGAGCCGGCTGCTTGAGACGCTCGCAGCACGGGGCGAGCAGGTTCTGGACCTCGAGCGACTGGCATGTCATCGCGGCTCCGTCCTTGGAGCCTGGCCTGAGTCAGCACAACCTGCGCAGCGTCGCTTTGAATCCCTGGTCTGGAATGAACTGCGCCAATTCAACCGCGAACGCCCGATTTTCGTTGAATCAGAAAGCCGAAAAATCGGCCAATGTCAGGTACCCGATCCACTGATTCATGCAATCCGGGCTTCCAACATCGTGATTGCCGAGGCTGATCGCACAGTGAGAAGCCGCTTCCTGCTCGACGAATACGAGCATTTCCGGGCCGACGTGCCCGGCCTGCATGGTCTGCTGGACAAGCTCGTCGTTCTGCATGGGGCGAAGCGGGTGGCCGACTGGAAAACGCTGATCGGCGAAGACCGCTGGCTCGAGCTGGTCGACAGCCTGCTCATCGAACACTACGACCCAAGCTACGACCGATCCATGAAGCGCAACTTCAGCCGCCTTGAACAGGCTCCGGTGGTGACACTGCACGACACCGACGAGCCCTCATTGCAGCAGGCTGCGGACGCTCTGGTCGCCCTGTCCAGGCAGATGAACGCTGGGCTTACTGCGCCTCACCCTTCTGACCGATCCGCTCCGGATAGCGCTCCACCTTCGACCGCGCCTTGATCGAGTCCAGATACGTGGTGACCTCCTGCTGAGCGATCATTCTCACGCCCTGCTGCTCGATTGCAGGGGCTCGCTGGGCAAGCACCTGCGGCGGCGGCGTGATCACTTTGAGCAGTTGTGTCACGGCATACCCCTCGCTGCCGAGTTCCGTGCCCGAAAAAGCCGGCAAATTTTCAGCAGAAATTTTGAACGCTGCCTCCAGAGCCATCGGGCTCAAACCGGCGCCATCGGCCCGATTAACCAGCCGTGCCGGCGAAAATCCGACGAGATCCGCTTTACCGGACTTCAGGTCCGCGAGTCGGGATTCTCCGGCAGCACGCGCGAGCTTCACTGACTCCTGGCGCAGCACGGCTTCACGAACCGCGTCCTTGACCTCGTCAAGAGGCCTCACCTTGGGGGCCTGATACTCCAGCACGCGCGCCGAAGCGAGCTGGCCTGGTGCGATCTCGATCGCCTCGGTGTTGCGCTTGTTGCGAAGCACATCGTCAGCGAAAAGCGCGGCAAGGAGTCTGGCATTGGCCACTGCACTGCCCCGCGGCGCATTGGCTGCGGGCTGTCTACCCACGGCGTCGGCAGTCTGAATATTGAGCTTGAATTTTTCGGCCGCCGGCTTGAGCGAATCCGATTGCTCATACACGGTGTTGGTGAAGGTCTCAGCCGCTTCAGCATATTTCTGGCCGGCCTGCTGAATCCGGATATCCCGCTCGATCTCGGGCCGAACCGATTCGAAACCGCGCGCGCCACCCGGCTTGATGTCGGTCAGCAAAATGATGTGCTGACCGAACTCGGATTCGACCGGGCCACGCACCTCACCCTTGTTCATCGCAAACACCGCGTCTGCGAAGGGCTTGACCATCATTGCCTGACCGAAAAACCCCAGGTCTCCGCCCTGCGAGGCCGATCCCGGATCATCCGATTCAGTCTTGGCCAGCGCGGCAAACTGAGACGGATTCGCCTTGACCTTCGCCAGCACCGCCTGAGCCTTCTCAGCAGCCTTGGGGCCCTTCTGAATCAGGATGTGGCTGGCCCGCCGCTCTTCGGGTGACCCGAATCGTGAAGCGTTCTGCTGGTAATAGGTTTTGACGTCGTCCGGGGAAATCGACATCTGAGCCGCAAGGGCTTCACGTGACAGCACGACAAATTCGATGCGCGCTGACTCGGGCGTCTCGAAGGACTTTGCATTGGCGTCGTAGTAGGCCTTGATCGCGGCATCGTCCACCACGACCTGGCTTCGGTAGTCCGAAGGTGCGAAACGCAGCATCCGGATCTCACGCGATTCATCCTGAAGCGCAGCAAGTCGATCTCGCACGGTGTGCGGCATGATCGCCGAACCCTGCACTGCATCAGGCAATGCCTGCAGGGCGAGGTCGCTGCGCACCTGCGCCTCGAAGCCAGCGACCGTGAGGTTCTGAGCCGACAACAAGGCCTTGTAGCGATCACTGTCAAAGCCACCGTCCGGCTTGGTCAAACCGGGGATCGCCATGATCGCCTTGCGCATCTGGTCATCGCTGACCGCGATCTGGCGCTGCGCCGCCTCGCCGGCCAGCGCACGCTGTGCGATCAGGCTCTCGAGAATGCGCGTGCGCGATTCGGGCGAATCCAGCAACTTGGCATCGATTTGATCGCCCAGCATCTGGCGCATCTGTTCGAGCTGACGCCGTTGCGCCTGGTCGAATTCCTGCGAGCTGATTGGCTTGCCGTCGACCCGGGCAACACCCTTGTCGGGGGACAGCATCCCCTCATAACCCGACAGCCCGAAAAACACGAAGGCAGGCAGGATGAGCAGCAGCAGCAGGAACTGCAGGATGCGTTGATTGTTTCTGATGAGATCGAACATTCGGGGCTCATTTAGCAAAAAGGGGCGAACTCGCGTTCGCCCCATTGTTTGCGTCAGTCTGGCGGAGTGGACGGGACTCGAACCCGCGACCCCCGGCGTGACAGGCCGGTATTCTAACCGACTGAACTACCACTCCTGAGTACAACCATCGGTTCAGCGAAGCATCCGCCGAACCTCGCTCTCACATGATCGTGTGCAGCGACGAGTCAGAAACTATACCAAAATTTTCAAGACTGTGCAGCTGTTCGGCTCAGCGTGCTGTTCATAGACTCACTGCTGATGCTGCCTTTGCTGCCGAACAAAAAGGCGCATGTTCGACGGGCTTGGTGGGTGCTGAGGGGCTCGAACCCCCGACCTACGCCTTGTAAGGGCGCCGCTCTACCAACTGAGCTAAGCACCCGACGGCGCTCATCGACGGCCGCAAATGTAAACCATTGCAGCCAATGCGGACAAATCAACGACGCCACACCAGCCGCGCCAGTCCAATGAAAGACCCGTCGTGCGCACTGCGCGACGGGCCCGTAGACAGCTCAGTCTCAGTGCTTAACCACCTCACCGTCAGCAGCCGCTGGCGCAGCGGGCTTAGGCGATGCAGGTTCAGCC
>CAIXXI010000441.1 GCA_903923345.1 uncultured Burkholderiales bacterium
CGAACCGGCTGCGGCAGGCGAATCGCTTGCCGGTGAGCGCCCCAGCAGCCGTCGGATGAAGTCGAGGATCATCTGGAAAACCGGCTGGCTCGAATGCAGCCTGCGCCAGGCTGATGGGTGATGTCTGCGATCAGGGCGGGTGTGATCACTCAGGCGGCCTGACTGAACAGCTGTATCACCGGCCAGCCGCGTTCCTGGGCAATGGCATGCAGTTTCGGATCCGGATTGGTGGCCACCGGATGGGTGACCTGTTCGAGCAGCGGAACATCATTGCGCGAGTCGCTGTAGAACCAGGACCGCTCGAAGCTGCCGAGTTCATGGCCCAGCGATGCAAGCCACTCACGGGTGCGGGCGATCTTGCCTTCACGAAACGACGGTGTGCCGTGCGGCTTGCCCGTGAACTGCCCGTCCCGTTCCTCGATGCCGGTCGCCACCAGATGGTCGATGCCAAAGGCGCGCGCAATCGGCGCGGTCACAAAACGGTTGGTTGCGGTCACCAGGGCCAGCAGATCGCCCCGTTGGCGGTGCTGGTCGACCAGGTCGCGGGCCTTCGCGGTGATCTGCGGCTCGATGACTTCACGCATGTACTCGGCATGCCAGGCATCGAGCGTGGCGCGCGGATGGGCGGCCAGGGGCGCGAGCTGGAATTGCAGGAACTCGAAGATGTCGAGTGATCCGTCCTGGTAGGCGCGATAGAAGCGATCGTTTTCGCGCTCGTAGTGATCGCCATCGAGCACGCCACGGCGCACGAGAAAGCGCGCCCATTCGTAGTCGCTGTCAATCGGCAGCAGGGTGTGGTCGAGGTCGAAGAGAGCAAGGTGCATGGCGGCGCGATTCTACGGCATGTTCCCGGCCTGGCCGGACTCGGGCGCGGCGCGCTGCTGGGCAAATTCCCGAAGCAGCGGCAAGGTGAGCGCCCGTTTGCGGGCCAGTGCAAAGGCGTCGAGCGCATCGATGAGCGCACGCAGGTGGCCCAGATTGCGCGGCCCGTGGGTCATCAGCCAGGGGATCACCTCGGTGCTGGTGGCCAGGCCGCGCTCGGCCAGCGTGGCCGCCAGGGCGGTCGCGGTGTCGGCATCCGACAGCGGCTTCAGGTGCAATACCAGGCCCCAGCCGAGCCGCGTGGCCAGTTCGGGCATCACCGGCAGCTGGGCCGGTGCTTGCTGGCCGGCGGCCGCCAGCACCGCGTCAGTGCTGGCTTGCACCGACTGAAACAGGTGAAAGGCCGCCGTCTGGCGGGCGGCGTCGAGCCGGTCACAGTCGTCGATCAGCCAGCGCGTGATGGCCGGGTCATGCACGAAGTCGCTCTCGGGCGAGTCCGGAGTGAGCAGCCGACTGGAGACCGGGGCCGCTGGGCCGCCCGCGCCTGCCAGCGCCTGCAGCAGGTGCGTGCATCCGCTGCCCGGGCGTCCCCACAGATAAAGGATTCGGGTCTGACCCGGGCGAGGTGAGCACAGTGCCCGCGCAGCCGCCAGGGCCTCGGCATTGGCACCGGGGACGAAATTGTCCAGGGTCGGCGCCGGGGGCGGCGCCAGATTGAGGGTGAGTTGCATCAGCGGGGTCCGGTGGAGGTCGGTACAATCCCGCCATCTCCCCCACCATTGTATCGGCCCGTCCACGCGGCTCGCGTGTCTCGTCCGATCCGCCCACCATGACCGATACCCGCCGCCCGGATGCCCCGCTGACATACAAGGACGCCGGTGTCGATATCGATGCAGGTGACCGCCTGGTCGATCGCATCAAGCCGCTGGCCCGACGGACCCTGCGCGAGGGCGTGCTCACCGATCTGGGCGGGTTCGGTGCGCTGTTCGAGGTGCCCAAACGCTATCGCGAACCGGTCCTGGTGTCGGGCACCGACGGGGTCGGCACCAAGCTGCGCCTGGCGTTTACCCTGAACCGTCACGACACGGTCGGCATCGATCTGGTTGCGATGAGTGCCAACGACATCCTGGTTCAGGGTGCCGAGCCCCTGTTTTTCCTCGATTACTTCGGCTGTGGCCGGCTCGATGTCGATGTCGCTGCCCGGGTGATCGGCGGCATCGCCGCCGGCTGCGAACTGGCCGGATGTGCCCTGATCGGCGGCGAAACCGCCGAAATGCCCGACATGTATCCGGACGGCGAATACGACCTGGCCGGGTTTGCGGTCGGGGTCGTCGAAAAATCGGCAGTCATCGACGGGCGCTCGATCGCCCCCGGCGATGCGGTCATCGGCCTGCCCTCCAGCGGCGCGCACTCGAACGGCTATTCCCTGATTCGGCGGGTCATCGAGCGGGTCCACGGATCGATCAATGCCCCCGCGATGCAGGACGACTTTTTCGGTGCTCCCTTTGCCGATGCCGTGATGGCGCCCACCCGGATCTATGTGAAGCCGGTGCTCGAACTGCTCAAGACGGTTCGGGTCAAGGGCATCGCGCATATCACCGGCGGCGGCCTGCTTGAGAACGTGCCGCGCGTGCTGCCCGAGCACTGCCAGGCAGTGCTGCACCGAGACGCCTGGACCCGACCGGAGCTGTTTGGCTGGTTGCAGCGCGAGGGCCAGATTGCCGACGACGAAATGCACCGCGTCTTCAACTGCGGCATCGGAATGGTCATCGTGGTCGATGCAGCCGACGCGCAGGCCTGCATCACCGGCCTGAGGGCTGCTGGCGAGTCGCCCAGTCTGATCGGGGCGGTGGTCGCGCGCCCCGACAAGGCGCCCCAGACCATCGTGGTCTGAGCCGGCACGGCCTGGCTTGCGCGCGATGGCGCCGGCGCGCGTCACCCGTTCGGCACGCCTGACCGTGCGCTTGGGGCTGCATGCCACGGCAGCGCTGGGCCTGGTCCCGCTGCTGGCATGGGCCCAGCCTGCGCCGCAGACCGGCTGCGATGCGGCCACCCTGTCCGCCTCCACGTCATCGGCGCCGGCAGCCGAATCCAGACCCAATCCCCTGGCCAGGCTGCCCTTCGTGGGCCGCTTCTTTGGTGATCCCACGGTCACCGATGGCCGCGACGGCGGCAAGGTCGCGCCGCGATATCGGCTCGAGGTCGATGCGCCCTCAGCCATCGAAGCACTGATCCGCGAGCACACGCTGCTCGGACGCTGGCGCCAGCGCGCCGACTACGACGAGTCGCAGCTGCCCCTGTTCATCGACCGGGCCCCGGCCGAGGTCACCGCGCTGGCGCGTGCAGAAGGCTTTTTTTCCCCGCAGGTCAGCGCCTGTGCGATCGACGGCGGCGCACGGGTCACAGTCAAGGCCGGGCCGCAGACCCGGGTCCGGTCGGTCGACATTGAATTCGATGGCGAGATCGATGAGTCGCGCCACGAAGGCCTTCGGGCCGAACTGACCCGCAACTGGCTGATGCCGCCGGGCGATGCGTTTCGTTCCCAGGACTGGGATCGCGCCAAGCGCGCCCTGCTCGATTCGGTGCGTGACCGCGGCTTTCTGCGGGCCCGTATCGCCGACAGCGAGGCCGAGGTCAGCACCGAGTCGCAGGGCGCCGCCTTGCGTGTCCAGATCGACTCTGGCGTGCCGCTGCGCTTTGGCGAACTGGATATCCAGGGCCTCAGCCGCTATCCGCCTGAACTGATTCAGGGCTTGCGATCCTTCAAGACCGGCGATCCCTACGATCTGAAGGGGCTGACCGAGTTGCAGACCCGCCTCAATGGCGCAGGCTGGTTCAACACCGTGAGTGTGCGACCCGACACCCGGGCGCTGAGCGCCGATCCGGACCTGCAGGAGGTGCCGATTCGCATCGATGTGATCGAGCGTCAATCCAAACGCCTGCTGCTGGGCGGCGGCTGGAATGCTGATTACGGACCGAGCCTGCTGGCGGGTTGGGAGCATCGCAACGTGGCCGGGCTGGGCATCCAGACCTTCAACGGCATCGAGGTCGACCCCAGCCGGCAATATGCCTTCTCGACCTGGGACTGGCCGCAGAATCTGCAGGGATACCGATGGCAGGCCGGTGTGCGCTTCGAGCACCGCGACATCGAAAACGATCTGGTCGATGCCGGATCGGTCTTTGTCGCCCGCCTTCGCCGGCGCGGCAACATCGAGACCGGATGGTCGATGCAGTATCAGGACGAGCGCCAGAACATCGTCTATTCGCCGGGGGTCGAGGACTTCTATCGAAACCGGGCGCTGGTCCTGGGCTGGAGCTGGACAAAACGCGACCTCGATTCGCCCCTGGCACCCACCCGCGGCACGATCACCAGCCTGCAGTTGTCGGGTGCGAGCGACTCGGTCGGGTCTGAGACGAGCTTTTTCCGCGCCTATGCGCTGGCCTACCGGATCATCCCGCTGTCGATGGGCGAGGGCGCCGATTTCGGTCGCATCGTGCTGCGCGGTGAGCTCGGGCATGTGTGGTCTGACACCCGTCTGGGCATCCCGTCGGCGAACCTGTTTCGCACCGGTGGCGCGCGGTCGGTGCGGGGCTATTCCTCGCAGAGCCTGGGCGTGTCGCTGGGCGAGGCGACGGTGGGCGGGCGCTTCCTGGCCACCGGCAGCATCGAGTATCAGCATGTGGTCTTCGACCGCGACTGGGCGGTGGCGGTCTTTGCCGATGCCGGCAATGCGAGCGATTCGATCCGCGACTTTAATGCGGTGGCCGGTGCCGGGGTGGGCCTGCGCTGGCGCACGCCGGTCGGGCCCTTGAACATCGACATCGCCCGCGGCTTCGATCCCGGCCAATGGCGCCTGTATGTCTCGATCGGCGTGGTGTTCTGATGAGTCAGTCACCGATCACCCCGTTCGATCCGATCGAGCCCGCCGGCGCGCCCGACCCGCGCACGCCGCGCCGATGGGGCCGGCTGATCGCCCTGGTCCTGCTGCCGCTGCTGCTCATCGTGGTCGGCGCGCTGGCCTGGCTGGCCTGGGCACACAGCACGGGCCGCCTGCTGGAATGGACGGTCGAGCAGGCACAGCGGGCCACAGGCGGCGCTCTGACCATTGAATCGCCCACTGGCTCGCTGCTGGGCGAACTGCAGGCCGCTCGAATCATCTGGCGCGATCAGGACCTGGAGGTGATCGTCGATGAGGCGCGCTGGTCGCTTGCGCCGATGGCCCTGCTTCAGGCCCGCCTCAAGCTCGATCCAGTCCGCGCCCGCCGCGTCGAGGTGATCACGACCCCGTCCGATGCGCCGGCGTCCTTGCCTGACTCCCTGCATCTGCCGGTGCGCCTCGATCTGCCGAATCTGACCGTGGATGAACTGGTCTTTCGAACCCGGGGTCAGGACGATGCGGTGACCCTGCGCACGGTGCAGGCCTCGCTGCGCACTGACCGCACGCACTGGCGCATCGATTCCCTTGCGCTCGCCTCTGACTTCGGATCGGTTCGCGGTTCGCTGAACCTGGCCGACCGCCCGCCGTATGCGCTCACCGGTCAGGCGCTGATCGAGACCCCTGTGCTCGGCACACCGCTGGCCATCGAGTCGACGCTGGGCGGCACGCTCGACGCGATCGATGTTGATGTGCGCACCCAGCCCTACAGCGCCTCGCTTTCAGGCCGAATCCGGCTGGCCCCCCTGGCCGACGCGACCGTGTCGGCACTCGATCTGAAGATCAGCGAGCTCGATCTGTCCCGGCTGGATGCGAGCCTGCCCGCCACCCGGCTCTCCGGCACCTTGACGGCCACGGCCCCGCAGCCGCTGGCCATCCCGCCCTCGACAGCCGGCCTGAAGCTGCCGCCCCTGCAGGGCGTGCTGTCGCTTCAGAACGCAGCCAGCGGCACCATCGATCGCAATCGCTTGCCGCTGCAGACGCTGCAAACGCGCATCCGCACCGTCAATGACCGGATCGAACTGAGCGAGCTGTCCGCAGCCGGTGCCCCCGGGCGGCTCACCGGTCAGATCCATCTCGCATTGGGTGACGGCACGCGGCGCCCCGGCTTCGATGTCCGACTGGCCACCGAGGGCCTGGACTTGCGCGCCGTGCATCCCGCGCTGGTCGAGACCGCCCTGCGCGGGTCGGTGCGGGTGCAGCCTGCCGGTGCCGGACTGGCCTTCGAGGCCGATCTGGCCGACCGCACCCGTGGCCTCAGCCTGCAGGCGCAGGCTGCGCTGAATGGCGACACGGTGGAGGTGTCGCGGGCGCGTCTCGGCGTTCAGGACGGCGCTGCCCGCTTCACCGGCAGCTTCGGCATACAGCCGCCGCATCGGGCGAATCTGAGCGGCAGCCTCGAGCAGCTGGATCCATCCAGGCTGGCCGATCTGCCAACGGGCTCATTGAACGGCACCTGGCAAGTTCGCGGCCGCCTGCATCCTGACCCGGATGCCGACGTGCAACTGCGCCTGACCGAGAGCCGGCTGCGCGGTCAGCCGCTGTCGGGGCAGCTGCTGGCGCATGTCGGGCCGAAGGAGCGGGTCTCGCAGGTCGACAC
>CAIXXI010000442.1 GCA_903923345.1 uncultured Burkholderiales bacterium
GCCAAGTACGCCGAATATCGAATCGACGCGACCCCGTTCGTGATCGTCAAGGCCGATGCCGGTACCTACGGCATGGGCATCATGTCGGTGAAGGATGCCTCGGAGGTGAAGAACCTCAACCGCAAGCAGCGCAACAAGATGGCTGTGGTCAAGGAGGGCCTGGAAGTTTCGGAGGTGATCGTCCAGGAGGGTGTGCCGACCATCGAGACCGTCGAAAACGGTGTCGCTGAGCCGGTGGTCTACATGGTTGATCGCTTCGTGGTGGGCGGGTTCTACCGGGTGAATGCGCAGCGCGGCCGCGATGAAAATCTCAATGCGCCGGGCGCGCATTTTGTTCCCCTGCCCTTTGCAGCACCCTGCAACCTGCCGGATGCGAGTTCGACGCCGGAATGCCCGCCCAACCGCTTTTATGCCTATGGCGTCGTGGCACGGCTGGCCCTGCTCGCCGCATCGCTCGAACTCGAGCAGACCGACCCTGCGATCAGGGGCTGACCGGTTCGGCCACCCCTGATGTGCTCTGACATGAGGCCTTTGCCATGCGCATCCTGATCGTTCTGGATCCGGTCGATTCCATCAAGACTTACAAGGATTCGACCTACGCGATGATGTGCTCGGCGCGTGCGCGGGGCCATTCGATCGAAGTCTGTGAGGTCGGGCAGTTGTGGCTGGGCGAAGGTCATGCCTGGGCCGATGCGAGTGTGCTGACCCTGAGCGGTCCGCAGCTGGGTGAGGACGGTCACGATCCTCACCACTGGTGCACGCAGGCCGAGCCGGTCAGCACGCGCATCAGTGACTTCGATGCGGTCCTGATGCGCAAGGACCCGCCGTTCGACGCCGAGTACGTCTATGCGACCTGGTTGCTCGAACACGCGGTTCGCGAAGGTGCGAAGGTCTTCAATGAGCCGCGCGCGATCCGCGACCACGGCGAGAAATATTCGATCGCCGAATTTGCCCAGTTCACCGCCGACACGATCGTCACCCGCGACCCGGTGCGCCTGCGCGCTTTCGTGCAGCGCCACGGCGAGGCGGTGTTCAAGCTGCTCGACGGCATGGGTGGCGCGTCGATCTTTCGGGCGCGCGCCGACGATCCGAACCTGTCGGTCATCATCGAGACGCTCAATCAGTTCGGTGCTCGCAGTGTCATGGCGCAACGCTTTTTGCCGGCCATCACCGATGGTGACAAGCGGGTGCTGATCATCGGCGGTCAGGTGGTGCCGTTTGCGCTCGCCCGCATTCCCAAACTGGGCGAGGCGCGTGGCAACCTGGCGGCCGGCGGAACCGGTCGTGCTCAGCCGCTTTCGGCGCGCGATCGCGAGATCGCCGAATCGCTCGCCCCGATCCTGTCGTCGCGTGGCCTGTTTCTGGTCGGCCTGGACGTGATTGGCGACTGCCTCACCGAAATCAATGTGACCAGTCCGACCTGCTTTCGGGAAATCGCGACCCAGACCGGGTTCGATGTGGCCGGCCTGTACATCGAGGGACTCGAACGCGAGCTTGCCCGCCGCACATGATCGGGATTCTGGTTATATCGCACGAGCCGCTGGGCACGGCGCTGCTGCATTGCACGCGCCACATTTTCGGGCGGCTGCCGGTTCAGCTCGCTGCGCTGGATGTGATCCCAGACGAAGACCCGGAGGCAGCCCTGCATTCAGCCCAGGAGCTGCTCAAACGCATCAACGATGGCAGTGGTGTGATCGTACTGACCGACATCTATGGCGCGACGCCGGCGCGCATTGCAGCCCGACTGGCCGAGCCGAATCGGGTTCTGGTGATCGCTGGCGTGAATCTGCCGATTCTGGTCAAGGCGCTGACCTATCGGCGCGGGCCACTTGACGAAGTGAGTGAGCGCCTGATGCAGGGTGTGCGCGATACCATCGTGACCATCGATCCGCAGTCGCAAGGAGAGAGGTCTTGAAGCAGGGTCAGGTCATCATCGTCAATAAGCTCGGCCTGCATGCCAGGCCTTCGGCTGCTCTGACCCAGACCGCTACGAAATTCAAGGCGCAGGTCTGGATCGCGAAGGGCTCCCGCCGTGTCAATGGCAAGAGCA
>CAIXXI010000443.1 GCA_903923345.1 uncultured Burkholderiales bacterium
GCCGCATCGAAATGGTGAAAAAAGCGGCTGTAGGCATCGACCACCGCTCGAAGGTAATCCTCGGAGATGGCCTCTTCCATCGCGATGCCGCGCTTGCGCACCCGCTCCACCAGGGTGTCCGGCGGGGCCTGCAGGTAAATCACCAGATCGGGGGCCATGGCGTGTGGCTGCAGGGTGTCGAAGATCTGGCGATACAGCGCGAGTTCGTCGTCCGACAGGGTCAGGCTGGCGAAGATCCGGTCTTTTTCGAGCAGGAAATCGCCGACGGCTGCATGGTTGAACAGATCGCGCTGCGACAGCTCACGCATCTGTTCGATGCGCTGGAACAGGAAGTGCAGTTGCGTGGGCAATGCATAGCGTGCGCTGTCCCGGTAGAAGCGCTCGAGAAAGGGATTGGTCTGTGGTGTCTCGAGCACGGTTTGCGCCCCGAAGCGCTCGGCGAGCCGGCGTGCCAGGGTGGTCTTGCCGGCGCCGATCGGACCTTCGACGACGATGTGTCGCCAGCGATCGAAGGGGTTGGGCGGCAGGATCGGGTTGCCTGTAGACATCGGGCGGGTCGAAGAACGTGCTTGGGACAGTCGAATGAAGCGGGGTCAGTCAGCCGGCGAACAGCTTTGGTCTGCCACGTCGAGCAGACATTGTCGCACCGGACCGACCCCGGGGATCGAGAGATCGGGGTCGATTTCGGCCAAGGGTCTTAAGACGAAGGCCCGCAGGTGCATCCGCGGATGCGGCAGGATCAGGGTCGCGGTGTTCAGGCTCAGGTCGTCCTGCATCAGCAGGTCCAGGTCCAGGGTGCGCGGCGCATTCGGATAGGGACGCTCGCGACCGAACCGCGCCTCGATGTGCTGCAGGGCGGCCAGCAGGGTGTGCGGCGCAAGATCAGTGTGCAGCCGGGCCACCGCGTTGAGGTAGTCAGGGCCATCTGCCAGAAAAGGGGGGCTCGACCACACCCGAGAACGCGCGCTCAAGTGGCTGTTGGGCAGGGCGTCCAGGGCCTCGAAGGCAGCCTGCAGGGTGCTCTGCCGATCACCCAGATTCGCGCCCAGTCCGATCCACGCGATCATGGCGCGATCGCCAATCAGTCGGCAGGTCGGCCGACCGGATTGCCTGCTGAAGGCCCGCCTGCCGCATCAGATTGCGCAGGGGCTGCCGGGGCATCGTCGACTGCGCCGTCTGACTCGGCTGCGTCCGGGCGCGCCCCACGCCGTGCCCCGCTGCGTCGGCGCCGCCGCCGGGTTCCGCTGCCACCGCCGCGCGGCTCGCTGGCCGCGGCCTGCAGCAAGGCCTCGCGGGCGGTCGGGTCGCCTTCGACGAAATCGGTCCACCACTGGCCCAGTTCTTCGGGCAACTCGCCGGCCTGCACCCGCAGGAGCATGAAGTCGTAGCCCGCCCGAAACCGCAGGTGCTCGATCACCCGCACGGCAGCGCGACCGGTGCGCTCAAGCCGCGGCTGAAGGCCCCAGATCTCGCGCATGTCGGCGATGTGCCGACGCTGAATCGCCAGCTTGGCGGCCTGCTCATCCAGCACAGAGTCCATCGCCTCCATCAGCGCCGGAATCGAGTGCTCGCCCTGCGCCTTGCGGGCCTGCCAGCGGTCGGACACCCGCTGCCACAACAGGGTGGCAAACAGGAACCCGGGCGAGACGGATTTGCCCGCGCGCACCCGCTCATCGGTCTGATTCAGCGCCACTTCCACGAAGCGCGCGCCGTGGGGCTGCTCCAGGATCACATCGAGCATCGGCAGCACGCCGTGATGCAGGCCTTCGTCGCGCAGCTTGTGCAGGCAGGCCAGCGCATGGCCCGACTCGAGCAGCTTGAGCATTTCGTCGAACAGCCGCGCCGACGGCACATTCTCGATCAGGTCGGCCAGCGATCGGATCGGTGCGAGCGTGGCGGCATCGACATCGAATTGCAGCTTGGCTGCAAAACGCACGGTGCGCAGCATCCGCACCGGGTCTTCGCGATAACGGGTGGCCGGGTCGCCGATCATGCGCAACACGCGGGCTTTCAGGTCGGCCACGCCGCCAAGGTAATCGAGCACCTGGTCGGCGATAGGGTCGTAGTACAGCGCATTGACGGTGAAGTCGCGGCGCAGCGCATCTTCGTGCTGCGTGCCAAAGACGTTGTCGCGCAGCACGCGGCCATGCTCGTCGGTCTCGGCGTCGGTCTGCAGGGCGCGGAAGGTCGAGGTCTCGATGGTTTCACGACCGAACATCACATGGACGATCTTGAAGCGCCGTCCGATGATGCGGGCGCGCCGGAACAGGGCCTGCACGTCTTCGGGCGTGGCATCGGTGGCCACATCGAAATCCTTGGGCTGAAGACCGAGCAGGGAATCGCGCACGCCGCCGCCGACCACGAAGGCCTTGTAGCCGCCGCGTTGCAGGGTTTCGCAGGTGCGGATGGCTGCGCTGGAGATCTGCTCACGGCGAATCCCGAGTTCGCTGCCGCGCCAGACGCGCGGGCCGGCCGGTCCGGATGAAGTCGATGCGCTCCTGGCGGCCGGTGACGGCGCTGACGTCGTGCTCGAACCGGCTGCGGCAGGCGAATCGCTTGCCGGTGAGCGCCCCAGCAGCCGTCGGATGAAGTCAAGGATCATCGGGAAAACCGGCGGGCTCGAATGCAGCCGGCGCAAGGCTGATGGGTAACGTCTGCGATCAGGGCGGGTGTGATCACTCAGGCGGCCTGACTGAACAGCTGTATCACCGGCCAGCCGCGTTCCTGGGCGATCGCATGCAATTTCGGATCCGGATTGGTGGCCACCGGATGGGTGACCTGTTCGAGCAGCGGAACATCATTGCGCGAGTCGCTGTAGAAC
>CAIXXI010000444.1 GCA_903923345.1 uncultured Burkholderiales bacterium
CGGCCGCTGCTGTTCGTGGTCCGTAAACCGGGGCAGGCGCTCAGCAAGGAAGAGATGCTTGGATTCCTGGCAGACCGGGTGGCCAAGTGGTGGGTGCCGGACGACGTGGTGTTTCTGGACGCGCTACCGGTGGGCGGGACCGGGAAGGTTCAGAAGGTGGATTTGCGCAAGCGCTATGGCGGGGTGTTCGAGCCGTCCTGAAATGACAATGCCGGGCATCGAGGCCCGGCATCTCATGGCGCATCGGCCCGGAATCGTCCGGTGCCGATTGGTCGCTCAATCGATCAGCGCAGCACGCCGGCGAGCATGCTGGAGGCGCTGTTGGCGCCGCTGCCACCGAGGTAGTTGCCGATATAGCTGCTCATCTGCGAGAGCTGTGCCGGGTTGACGTTGAGCTTGGACAGTGCGTCGGTGACGCTGGACATCGAGGTCAGCGAAGACGGCGAAACACCCAGGATGCCGGTGCCCTTGGTGACCAGATCGGGCAGACCGGGCAGGCTGGTGTTCAGCTTGGCGAAATCAGCCGGCGAGAGCTTGTTCTGGGCCAGTCCAAACAGCGCGCCTGCGCTGGCAGCGGTCTGGTCAGCACTGGTGCCCATGTATTTCTGCATGCCCGACAGCATGCCGTTGACACCGCCGGCGGGCGGGGAAAAGCCCAGAGGAGCCGAACATCCGGCGACAAAAGGGGTGCTCACTGCGGCTGCAACGAAAAGACGACGGTTCATCTGGCTGGTTCCTCTTATTGTGGAGTGGGCATGCCCCAGAAACCGTGATCCGGTGCGTCTGGGGTGTTGGCCGGACAATCGCCCAGCCGGCGCGCATTCTAGTCGAGAAACATGACGGCCCCTTGCAGGGGCTGACTTGACCCGGCGCGATGGCGCGGCTCAGGGGGCTCGACTCACGCCTTTGCGGTGCGGATCCACTCCCCGATGGCGTAGTGCAACCCGCTGCGGCTGACCGCTGATTCGAGCCGGATGCGCTGCCAGATCGCCGGGTCGAGTGCTTCGAAGAAGGTGTCGGCCTGGGCATCAACATCCACTTCGGTGATCAGCAGGCGGTCGGCCAGTGGCATTGCCTGTTGATAGAGCTGGGCGCCTCCGATCACGAAGACTTCCGGTGATGCTGCGCAGTGCATGACCGCCTCTTCGATTGAGGTGGCCCGCTCACAGCCCGGGTGTGTCCAGTCCGGATTGCGACTCACCACCAGATTGCGCCGTCCGGGCAAAGGTCGACCGATCGATTCGAAGGTCTTGCGGCCCATGATGATCGGATGCCCCATGGTGGTCGACTTGAAGTGCTGCAGGTCTTCGGGCAGGTGCCAGGGCAGCGCATTGTTTCGGCCGATGCCGCCCTGGCGGTCGCGGGCCACGATGAT
Source organism: uncultured Burkholderiales bacterium (assembly GCA_903923345.1). Classification (GTDB taxonomy): domain Bacteria; phylum Pseudomonadota; class Gammaproteobacteria; order Burkholderiales; family Burkholderiaceae_E; genus UBA4615. Next base: position 1,376 of record CAIXXI010000444.1, read on the forward strand.
CGTGATGCGCGGGGTGGCGTCTGTCATGGCCTGATCGGGCTCAGACCGCCACCGGCGCCTTGATCAGCGGATGCGCGCGGTAGTCGACAAACTCGATGTCGTCGTAGCGGTAATCGAAGATCGAGTCGGGTTTGCGATGGAATTTCAGGCGGGGCAGCGGGTAGGGCGTGCGCGCCAGCTGTTCGCGGGCCTGGTCGAGATGGTTGAGGTACAGGTGGCAATCCCCGCCGGTCCAGATGAAGTCGCCGGGCAGCAGTCCTGCCTGCTGCGCGATCATCTCGGTGAGCAGGGCATACGAAGCAATGTTGAACGGCACGCCCAGGAAGATGTCGGCACTGCGCTGATACAACTGGCACGACAGCCGACCGTCTGCCACATAGAACTGAAACAGGGCATGGCAGGGGGCAAGGGCCATTCGCGGGAGTTCTGCGACATTCCAGGCCGAGACGATCAGCCGGCGTGAATCCGGGTCGTCGCGCAGCCGTTTCATGAGGTCGGCGATCTGGTCGATCTGGCCGCCATCGGGCGCGGGCCAGGAACGCCATTGATGGCCATAGACCGGGCCCAGCTCGCCGCGCTCGTCGGCCCATTCGTCCCAGATGGACACACCGTTTTCGCGCAGGTACGCGACATTGGTCGAGCCGCTCAGAAACCACAGCAGTTCATGCACGATCGATTTCAGATGCAGCTTCTTGGTCGTGACCAGCGGGAAGCCTTCAGACAGCGCAAAGCGCATCTGCCAGCCAAACACCGAGCGGGTGCCGGTGCCGGTGCGATCGGATTTGGGCGTGCCGTGCTCGAGCACGTGGCGCATCAGGTCGAGATAAGGGCGCATGGCGGAACTTTCGCGGAATCAGGTGGTCAGGCCGTGGAAACAGGCCGAGACGATCTGGTCGATGATCTGATCGTTGCTCATCGATCCGGCTGCCTTGAGGAAATCGAGGGTCGGATCGCAGGTGCGAGCGTACAGCGTGTAGAGAATGAATTCGTCGCGAAGATGGGCCTTGATGCTGCCCTCACTTCGAGCGCGCAGGATGAGTGCGCCGATCTGATCCGACAGCCGTGTGAGTTCATCCATGTAGCCGTGATTGGCAAACAGCGCCTGCTGCAGGCTCGGGCTGGTCGAGGGCAGGTGCGGAACCCCGCCGGACAGCCGCTGCGACAGCGTCCAGCGCAGCAGGCCTTCGAGCCGCTGAATGGCGGGCAGTTGCGTGGACTGGTCGGCGAGCGCCGCCGCGGTTTGACGCAGCAGTCGGGTCAGCACGGCGGCGGCGAGTGCTTCCTTGGATTCGAAGTGCCGATACAGGCTGCCCTTGGCGATGCCGACCTGGCTTGCGACTTCGTCCATCGACATCGCTTCATAGCCATGGTCGGCGAGCAGCCGATTGGTGGCGTCAAGGATGGCTTCTTCGCGCAGTTCGAACTGCGTCTCGCGAAACGACTTTCGGGTTTCGGGGGCGTTCAAGAAGGACTCGCGCCGGGTTATTGGGAGACGCCGGGCATCCCGGTCTGGCCAGGAGGCAGCGGTGACATGCCTGAGGGCAGCTGGCCCGGGATGCCGGCTCCGCCCCCGGCTTGCTGTGCGTCGGGTGGTGGCGGCGGTGGCGGAGGCGACTGCCCGGGTTGCTCCATCGGTTGACCCGGCATGCCCGGCGGAGGAAGGCCTGTGCCGGGCATCGGAGGGGGTGCCCCGGGGACGCCTGCCCCAATCGGCACGCCCGGCGGCAACGCACCGCCTGGGTTGCGCATGTCGGTGCCCTGCTTCGGGCCACTGCTGAGTACATCGAGCGACGGCCGAGCCGGGGCCGATGCGGTCAGTGGCTGGCCATTGCGCATCAATGCGACCGAGTCAGGTGTCACTGCCGTGACGATGAGTCCTTCGGCAACCTTCTCGCCGACCCGAAAGGGCTTGGCGGCTTGGCCGTCGACGGACAGCAGGGCCACGCCCTGCGGGCCGGCAGCGATGACGCCGACCACCTGGACATTGGACGGTGCTGCCGCAGCGCCTGCGCTGGGCGCAGGGGGTGATCCGAACAGTTGGCCCGCCTGGCGCAGATCGCTCAGGCCCGGGGACTGTGCAATCGCTCCGGCCGGGGCGATCGGGCTGCGGGGGGAGAACAATTGCAGACCCCAGGCTGCGCAGATTGCGCACAGCGCAGCAAACAGCAGCAGTGAAGCCAGCCGGGCGAGGGGGAAACGGAGTCGCATGGTCGAATCGGGCCGATCAGTGAGGGGTGGCGGCAGGCGGATGACCGCATCCGCGAGCAGGCCCGCTGGTATCATAGACCGGATGAACCACGCCGCGGGGCGGAGCTGACAGACGATGCAAAACGGATGGCTGGTTGCAGCCCGATCGCAGGTGGGTCGACAGCGTGGATTTACGCTGATCGAGTTGATGGTGGTCATCATGATCCTGGGGGTGCTGGCCGCTCTGGTCGTACCTCGCGTCATGAATCGCCCCGATGAAGCTCGGGCGGTTGCAGCGCGTCAGGACATCGCTCAGGTGATGCAGGCCCTCAAGCTCTATCGCCTCGACAACTCCCGCTATCCCACAACCGAGCAGGGTCTGCAGTCGCTGGTTGCCCGCCCCACCGCAGGCCCGGTGCCGAACAACTGGAAGTCCTATCTGGACAAAGTGCCCAACGATCCCTGGGGGCGTCCGTATCAGTACCTGAGCCCCGGCATCAAAGGGGAAATCGATGTCTTCAGCCTGGGGGCAGATGGCCAAGCCGGAGGCACGGGCGTGGACGCAGACATCGGGTCGTGGGATCTCTGATGTCCGAGCCGGGCTTTGCCCGGCAGCGTGGCTTCACCCTGATCGAACTGCTGGTTGTGCTGATCGTGATCGGCGTGGTCGTCGGCATGGTCACGGTCTCGAGCACTCCCAGTCCGGATCGCGCATTGCGAGCTGATGCCGATCGCCTGGCCCAGTTGTTGTCTCTGGCACGTGAGGAGGCCCAGGTGCGAGGTGCGCCCATCCGCTTCGAAACCGACTCCAACGGATTTCGCTTCATGGTCTACCGCGACCGGCAGTGGCGACCGATTACCGATGACGGTGACCTGCGAGCGCGTCCCTGGGGCAGTGAAACACGTGTTCTGGTTGAGAGGCCGGACGGTCGACGCGCGCTGGAGTTTGGGCGCGACCTGGTCGAGGCGCCTTATCGGGTTCAACTGCAACGACCCGGTGCTTCGGTGACCATCTTGGCCAATGGGCTGGGGGCCTTTGAAGTCCTCGACTAGGCAGCGTGCCCCTGCCGTTCGCGGCTTCACGCTGGTCGAGGTGCTGGTTGCGCTCACCATCGTGGCGGTGTCGCTGATGGCGTCACTGCGGGCCACCGGCGCCATGTCGGCCAGTGCCTTCGAGCTGCGCCAGCGCACGCTTGCACAGTGGAGCGCCGAGAACAGGCTGGCGCAGATCCGCGTTCAGGCCGAATGGCCGAGTCAGGGCAAGCGCAGTTTCGAGTGCACCCAGGCCGAGGCCCAGCTGGTCTGCGAAGAGGAGGTGTTCAACACACCCAATCCACAGTTTCGCCGCGTCGAGGTCAGCGTCTATCCAGCGCAGGGCTCGAGAATCCGCTTGTCGAAGCTGGTCGGTTTTGCGACCAACCAGCTCTGAGACCTGAGTGTTGACGATGAACCGCCAACAGCGCGCCCAGGGTCGGAAAGGTCGCGGCTTCACGCTGATCGAACTGTTGATTGCCACCACGCTGCTGGCGGTGCTGGCGCTGCTGGCCTGGCGCGGGCTGGACTCGGTGCTGGCATCTCGCCAGCGCATCGTGGCGGCATCGGATGAGCTGCGTTCGCTGACGCTGGCATTTGCGCAGCTGGACGAAGACCTCAGAAAGTCCTGGCCGGTTCGGCTGCTACGGCTGCAGGCTCCGTCGATCAGCTTCACGGTGTCAGGCGAGCAAGGTGCGGTCGCACTGGAGATGTTGCGGGAAGCCAGTGGCGCGTCGGAGCCCACACAGATCCAGCGGGTCTCATGGCGCGTTCGTCAGGGTGTCCTCGAGCGGGGCTTCGGACAATGGTCGATCCCGGCAGCCGCAGGCGGCGCATCCGTGACCCCGCAAGGCAGCACAGCCCTGAATTCGGCGGCGCAGTCGGTCGATGGCCTGATCTGGCAGCCGATTCTGGGCAAGGTGGCATCGCTCCAGATGCAGGGCTGGGTCAGCGGTCAGGGCTGGATTGCTGCCGAGGCCCTGGCCGGCCAGCTGCGTGGGCCGGGCGCCGACACGGCAGCGGGTTCAGGCGCGCAGGCGCCGCCTGCCGGCGACGGCCAGGCTGGCGGCAGTGCCGGCACGGGTGGATCGGGATCGCCACCGGCGGCAGCGGGCAAGGCTGAAACCGCCATGGTCACCGGACTGCTGGTGCGCATCGTTCGGCAAGATGGAGAGGTCCTGCTGAGGGTCTTTCCGGTCAAGGACTGATGATGCGATTCGGGCTCCGACGAACCAGCCACACCCAGCGCGGTGCGGCAATCATCACGGCGATGCTGGTGGTCACCCTCGCGGCCGTGGTCGTTTCGGGGCTTTTCTGGCGGGAGCATGTGGCCGTCCGCTCGGTCGAGAACCGGCTGGCTCTGTCACA
>CAIXXI010000445.1 GCA_903923345.1 uncultured Burkholderiales bacterium
GGCGCAGCCGATGCCGGATTGCCGCGAAGCCTTCACGGGGTTGTGCCCGATCAGCGGGTCGTCAACGCGCCCGCCATGATCCGCATCGAAGGCATGGACCTGCTCGCAGCCCCCGGCGCGCTGGCCCCGAGCGCAGCACGACCGGCTGTCGCGCAGTCCGATCGCAGTTCGGGTTCGGCATCGATTCGCAGGCCTTTAAACAGTGCATCTGTATCAGGAATGGCCGAGAGCCGGTGCCCGACGCTTGCAGCCATCGGCGGCGCCTCACGAGGCAGTCAGGTGCTGGGCGCTGCAAAGGCGACTTGCTGATCGGTGAGCGCGCGGGCAAGGCCTGGGCGGGTGGCCGGATGAGACGAAAGCGCCTGCGCAACGCATAATCATGCGATCCGGGCCATCGAGACCCGGTTTATCCACATTCAGGGAGACCCGCAGATGAGTTCAGGACTGTGTGAAGGCCGCGTGGTGATCGTGACCGGCGCAGGGCGCGGCATTGGTCGGGAATATGCGCTGATGCTCGCGCAGCACGGTGCCCGGGTGATCGTCAATGACCTCGGTGCAGCCCGTGATGGCACACCCGGTCAGGACGAGCTGCAACCGGCCGAGTCGGTTGTCCAGGAAATCCGCGCACGCGGCGGCGAGGCGATCGCCAATCTGGAGAGCTGCTCCGACTGGCAGGCCGCCGGGCGCATGGTGCAACAGGCGGTCGACACATTCGGGCGGCTCGATGCGGTGGTCAACAACGCCGGCATCCTGCGCGACCGCATGCTCACCAACATGACCGAGGCCGAATGGGATGCCGTGATCAACGTGCACCTGAAGGGCAGCTTCGCGCCGATGCACCCTGCCGCGGCCTACTGGAAGGGTCGGCACACGGACGGCCATACCGAGCAGGCCGCACGGATCGTCAACACCACCTCGGTGTCGGGTCTGTTCGGCAACGTAGGGCAGACGAATTACGGTGCAGCCAAGGCCGGAATCGCTGCAATGACCGTGATTGCAGCGCGTGAACTGCGCCGCTACGACGTCACCGTCAATGCGATCTCACCGCATGCACACACCCGCATGACCGATGGCCTGCGCCCCTTGACCGAAGCGGAGCAGGCTCAGCGCGATCCGCGCTGGATCGCGCCGGTGGTGGTCTGGCTGGTCAGTCGTGACAGCAGCGCTGTCACCGGGCGGATCATCGAGGTCGGTGGCGGCATGCTGGGTATCACCGAAGGCTGGCGCCCCGGGCCGCAAGTCGACCAGATGGACGATCCGCGCGCGATCGGGCCGGTGCTGACCGAGCTGGTGTCCAAGGCTCATCCGAATGTGGGCATGAGCGGCAAGCCTGCGGACATCTGATGCGTACTTGAGCTCAGCGCCGCCCGAACCACAGACCGCGGCGCAGACAACTGAGCAGCAAGAAGCCGCCGCTGACCATCGCGGCGGCCTGCATCACCCCATCGTAGGCGCCGGCATAGGCGGCATGAGGGGCAATCGACTCAGCCCGTGCCGTGGCGTTCAAGCCTTGCAGCAAGGCCATCCACAGCGATGCACCAAACACCAGGCCGATCGTGCGCGTCACCATCGTGAGGCTGCCGGCCACCCCCCGCGCCGATAAGGGCAGGCTCGCCACCACCAGGTCGGTATAGACCACCTGGAACAGCCCCAGGCCCAGCCCCTGGATGAACAGCGCACCACTCATCAGACCGAATCGGGTGGCCTCGCCCTGAACAGCGAGACCCGCCAGGCCAGCCGTCGCCAGCAGGATCGCCAGAAAGGCTGCGCCGCCGTTGCCCAGGGCCCGAACCAGGCGAGTCGCCCCGCCCGAGCCCAGCAAGGAGCCGCCCGCCCAGATGGCCAGCAAGGCACCGCTGGCCAGTGAACTCAATCCGGTGACATGCATCAGGTAGTACGGCGTGATCAGTGGCACCGCGAAGCTGGTGAACTGCACGATCGTGGCGGCCAGGTTGATCAGCCAGAAGTCGAGGTTGCGCACCACGCTGCCAGGCAAAAAGGGATGGGTTCGATGGCGCTGACGTCGGATGAATGCCGCCATCAGGGTCAGTCCGATCACCGCGCACAGGCCCGCGATCCAGGTGGTCGAGTGGCCCGGGCGCATCGGGCCCTGATCCGGCAGTGCGGGCGCGAGCAGGAGCAGCGCGACACTGGCCGCCAGCAGGCTTGAGCCCAGTACATCGAAGTCGGGCCTGGCGACTTCGCGACCAGGCACGGGGCTTTGCTTGAGGCTGCGTGAAACCACCGGCAGGCAGATCAGCGCCATCAGCATGATCGGGACGCGAAACCAGTAGACCCCGGGCCAGCCCATCAGGGCAATGCTCGCCCCACCGATCACCGGTGCGATCAAGGCCGCGACCGCAGCCATCGCGCCATACGCCGACAAGGCCCAGGTGCGGCGGCTGTCAGCAAAAAGCAGGGTGGCCAGCGCGGGCCCGCATGACAACGTCAAGGCGACCGCGACGCCTTGCAGCACGCGTGCGGCCAGCAGCCAGCCAAAGCTGGGGGCGAGCGCACAGCCAATGAATGCCACCACACTGGTGATGAGCCCGGCGCGAAACACCTGCAGGTGGCCGATCCGATCGCCCAGCGCGCCGAAAACCAGCATCAGGCTGCCATAGGTGAGCAGCAGGCTGACCGCCACCCAGCGAATCGAATGCGCCTGCAACTCGAAGGCTTGCGTCATCACTGGAAACGCAATGTTCACCGCGAAGTCCAGTGGTGCGAGTGAGGTGCCCAGCCCGACCACAGCCAGCGCCGCAATCGGGCGGCCGTGCGGGGCAGCCTTGATGTTCACACTCGACTCGATCGGTCCGGATTCCCTCACCATCCGTTGATCATGATCGAAGTCATGGTGATTGCCCAATGCTGATCGCCTCTTCAGTGGTTTCTCGAAACCGAATCCGGAACCCTGGCCAATGACCGGCACCGCACTGATTGCATACTGGTGAATTGTCCCGTTTGATGTGGTCGCTCCGGATGCACCTGCCTGTCTCGTTGCAGTTTCAGATCGATGCCACAAGCCCTCGTTGCGCAGCGATCCGGGCGATGGGTCTGGCTCGCTTCGATCAGTTGGCTGCACGGCTCGACGCGCTGCCGACTGAACAGGCTCTGGCCCCGGGTGATCCGCTGACCGAGCTCCTCGATGCCGACAGCTCAAGTGGTGCGCGCCACCAGTTGCTCGCCCAGGTGGCGCATGACTGCCGCCATTCCGAAGTCGTGCTCACGGTCGGTGTCTTTGAAGTGTCCCGCGCCAATGTGCCAAGTGCAGCTCCGCTGCTCGAAGCAGCCGGGGTGCCC
>CAIXXI010000446.1 GCA_903923345.1 uncultured Burkholderiales bacterium
ATGCTGGGCGACACCGCAGTCGCTGTGCACCCTGAAGACCCGCGCTATGCCCCGCTGATCGGTCGGCGCATCAGCCTGCCGCTGTCTGACGATGGCACCGGACAGCCGCGCACGATTCCGATCATCGCCGATGACTATGTGGATCCGGCCTTCGGCACCGGATGCGTGAAGATCACACCGGCCCATGATTTTAATGACTGGAAGGTCGGCGAACGCCATGGCCTGGAAGCGATCAGCATCCTGACCACAGAGGCGACGATCTCGGATGCGGCGCCTGCGCGCTTTCGCGGCCTGGACCGCTTCGATGCGCGCAAGCATGTCCTGCAGGAACTGGCCGCTCAAGCACTGCTGGTCAGCGAAAAGCCCCACAAGCTGATGGTGCCGCGTTCGGCGCGAACCAATGTGATCGTCGAACCGATGCTCACAGACCAGTGGTTCGTCGCCATGAGTCGGCGCGATCATGGCAATCAGCTTTTTCCCGGTCAGTCGATCGCGGATGTCTGCCTGAACGTGGTCGATGAGGGCCAGGTTCGCTTCGTGCCTGACCACTGGCGCAGCACCTACGACCACTGGATGAACAACATCCAGGACTGGTGCATCTCGCGCCAGCTGTGGTGGGGTCATCAGGTGCCGGCCTGGTACAAGGCGGATTCGAACGGCGCCCCCATTCACGACGGCACGGTATTCGTGGCCCGCAGCGAGTCGGATGCACAGCAGCAGGCTCAGGCATCGGGCTGGAGCGGCGCGCTGGTGCGCGATGCCGATGTGCTCGATACCTGGTTCTCCTCGGCGCTGGTGCCGTTTTCTTCACTGGGATGGCCCAAAGCCACGCCCGACCTTGACCGCTACCTGCCCTCGGCCGTGCTGGTCACCGGATTCGACATCATCTTTTTCTGGGTGGCCAGGATGGTGATGATGACCACCTTTTTCACCGGGAAAGTGCCCTTTCGGGATGTCTACATCAATGCCATCGTGCGTGATGCAGACGGCCAGAAAATGTCCAAGTCCAAGGGCAACACCATCGACCCGCTGGACCTGATCGACGGCATTTCTCTGGATGCCCTGCTGGCGAAATCGACCGTCGGCTTGCTGCGCGAAGACCACAAGGCGCGCATCGACAAGGCGATCCGCAAGACCTATCCGAATGGCATCTCGCCCTATGGGGCGGATGCCGTGCGCTTCACCTTCGCCTCGCTGGCGTCTTTTGCGCGGACCCTGAATTTCGATCTGAACCGATGCGAGGGTTACCGCAATTTCTGCAACAAGCTCTGGAATGCCACGCGATTCGTGCTCATGCAGACCGAGGGGCGCGATTGCGGCTTTGCGCCTCACACCGCAGACCAGTGCGTGCCCGGCGGCTATCTTTACTTCAACCCCATCGACCGCTGGATCACCTCGGCGCTGCAACGCACCGAGGCTGCGGTCGAGCAGGCTCTGACGGAATACCGCTTCGACCTGGCCGCCCGTGAAATCTACGAGTTCGTCTGGAACGAATACTGCGACTGGTACCTCGAGCTGGCCAAGGTCAACCTGGCCTCAAGCGACGAAGCGGTTCAGCGGGCCACCCGCCGCACGCTCTTGCGTGTGCTCGAAACCGTCCTGCGCCTGGCGCACCCGATCATCCCCTTCATCACTGAAGAACTCTGGCAAAAGCTCGCACCGCTTTCGCATCGCTACGGCGAGCGGGGGGTCCAGACCCTGACCGGCTCCGAGCTGCAGACCGCGCTGGCCGAAGCCCGGTTCTCGATCTCGACCCAACACTATCCGGTCAGTGAAGCCGGCAAGATCGATGCAGACAGTGAAGCGGTCGTTGCCGAACTGAAGCAGATGATCGACGCCTGCCGTGCACTGCGTGGCGAAATGAACCTGTCGCCCGCATTGCGCATGCCATTGCTGATTTCAGGCAGGGCTGATCGCGCCGCCCTGCATGCGCCCTACCTGCAAGCCTTGGCCAAACTCTCTGCGGTCGAAATCGTCGCCGATCTGCCCGAGAACTCGATCGCACCGGTGCAGATCGTGGGCGACTTCCGTCTGATGCTCAAAGTGGAGGTCGACGTCGCCGCGGAGCGCGAGCGGCTCGACAAGGACATCACTCGCATGGAGACGGAGATCAGCAAGGCCCGTGCGAAACTCGAAAACCAATCCTTCGTTGCCCGGGCCCCAGTCGCAGTGGTCGAACAGGAGCGCGAGCGCCTTGCCGGTTTCGAGTCCCGTCTTTCGCAGTTGCGCGAGCAACGCCTGCGTCTGAACTGAAGTCGAGGTCAAGCGGCTCGGGTCTCGCGAGCCTTTCGGCGCGCGCAGCGAAGCGTGAGTTCTGAGGGCTAACGGCGCCTGAGATAGAACGCCCAGGCCGAGCCATTGGCCTCTTGAGCCAGCAGTTCATTGCCGGTCTGTCGG
>CAIXXI010000447.1 GCA_903923345.1 uncultured Burkholderiales bacterium
CCCAATGACCTCGCCTTGCGGATGTATGCCGGTGAACAGGCCATGGCCTCCAACCAGTGGAAAGCCGCTATCGAGCACTACCAGATCGTGGTCAAGGCGGCGCCGGGCAATGTGGCGGCCCTGAACAATCTGGCCTGGTCGATGAATGAAGCGAAGGACCCAAGAGCCCTTGAAGTGGCTGAGCAGGCGATGGCCCTGGCACCACAATCGGCTGCGGTCATTGATACCGTTGGAACGATTCTGCTGGAGAAAGGCGACAGCAAGCGCGCAGTCGAACTGCTCAAGCGGGCGGCGGGCCTGGCCCCCAAGGCGGCGGACATTCGCTTCCATTACGCGCAAGCCCTGGCTAAGTCCGGCGACAAGACCGCTGCACGCACCGAGGCAGACGCCATCGAGCGTGAATTGCCTGAAGCACCGCAGCTGGCGGCCGTTCGGGAATTCGCCCGCAAGCTGTGATGAACACCACATTTGTCGCAAAGATGTCTGTTTCAAGTGAAATACTGCGTCGCTTGTCGGGCGCAGCCGACCGAGAATGCAAGCGGTCGGGACATCTGTTCATGTGATCCATGAAACTCGGAACATCCCGTCATGAAGCTTCGGAGTGACCCAACGATGAAACGAATTGCCCTGGCCGTGCTCACCGCAATGACGGTGTCCGGTTGTACGACCTTCTCGAACAGCCTGCCCGCAGCACCCGCCAAAGCCGCAACGCCCAACTACAACTACCTGATCGGTGCGGGCGATTCGCTTGCAGTGAGCGTCTGGCGTCATCCGGAACTCTCCACCACGGTTCCGGTTCGCCCGGATGGCAAGGTCACCACGCCGCTGATCGAAGACCTGCCGGCCATCGGCCGCACGCCGGCTGACCTGAGCCGCGAAATCGAAGATCGTCTGAAGAAGTATGTCCGTGAGCCGAGCGTGACCGTCTCGGTGACCAACTTCGTGGGCAACACCTCGGAGCAGGTTCGGGTCGTGGGTCAAGCCGCAAAGCCGGCCGCACTGAACTACAAGCAGGGCATGACCTTGCTTGACGTGATGATCCTGGTGGGCGGCATCACCGAGAACGCGGCGGGTAATCGCGCCGTGCTGATTCGTCAGACGGAAAACAACAAGCAGTACTCAGTGCGTCTTCGCGACCTGCTGAAGGGCGGCGATGTTTCGGCCAATGTCGAGGTCTTGCCGGGTGATGTGATCATGATTCCTGAGAGCTACTTCTGACATGACCGAACTCCTTCTCCAACTTCGCGAGGCCCTCCCGGGCCTGTGGCGCAACCGCTGGTGGGGTCTGCTGACCACGCTGGTGCTCGGCACGCTGGGCGCCATCGGCGTGATGCTGATCCCCAACAAGTACGAATCCACCGCGCGGGTCTTCGTCGACACCCAGTCGATTCTCAAGCCGCTGATGGCCGGCCTGGCCGTGCAGCCTAATGTGGACCAGCAGGTCCAGATGATGGCCCGCACCCTGATCAGCCGCCCCAACGTCGAGCGTGTGATCCGCATGTCGGACCTGGACCTGAAGGTCACCGACCCCAAGGAGCGTGAAAGGCTGGTCGATGAACTGGTCAAGAAGATCGAATTCAAGGCAGCGGGCGGCAACAACCTGTACAGCGTGGCCTATCGCGACAATTCGCCGGAAGCCTCACGCAAGGTCGTGCAGTCTTTGCTGTCGATCTTCGTCGAATCGAACCTCGGCGACAAGCGCCGTGACACAGACCAGGCCCGTCGATTCATCGATGACCAGATTGCCAGCTATGAAAAGCGTCTGGTCGAAGCGGAGGCCGCACTCAAGGACTTCAAGATCAAGAACCTGTCCGTGATGCCGACGCTGTCGAACGACTATGTTTCGATGGCTTCTGCAGCACAGAAAGAGTCTGATTCGGCGCGCCTGGAGCTGCGTCAGCTCGAGAACAGCCGCGAAGCCCTGCGCCGCCAATTGGCCGAAGAAAAGCAGACCTTCACTTCCAGCGAAGGCCAGACCGCTTCTTCAAGCCGCGCCCCAACCGAGCTCGAACAGCGTGTGGAGCGCACCCGCAAGCTGCTCGATGAGCTGAACCTGCGCTACACCGATGCCCATCCGGACGTGATCAACACCCGTCGCGTGCTCAAGGAGCTTGAGGATGCAGCGGTGGTCGAGCGCCGGGCGATTGCAGCTGGTGAAGTGCCGCGCACGGCCAGCACCACGATCATTCCGAACAAGGTCTATCAGGACATCAAGGTGTCCCTGGCCGATGTCGAATCCAAGATCGCTGCTTTGCGGGCTCGTGTGGCTGATTCCGATGCACGGCTTGTGCAGGCCAAGAGTGCGTCGATCACCATCCCGAAAATCGAAGCCGAGTACACGCAGCTGACCCGCGACTACGAAGTCAACAAGAAGAACTACGAAGCACTGATCTCTCGTCGTGAATCGGCGGCCATGTCGGGCGACATGGAGTCGAAGTCGGGTGTGGGTGAGTTTCGTGTGATCGATCCGCCGCGGGTTGCACCTCAGCCGGTGTCGCCCAACCGTCCCCTGCTGCTGACGGGCGTGTTGCTGGGTTCGCTGGCTGCTGGCCTGGGCATGGCCTTCCTGCTGAGCCAACTGAAGCCGACCTTCTTCGATGCCCGCAGCCTGCGCAGCTATACCGGCATGCCGATGCTGGGCACGGTCTCGATGCTGACTGATTCCGTCACCCGTTCACGCCGACGCCAATCGGTGCTGGCCTTCTCGACCACAAGCGTGCTTTACCTGCTGCTGTTCGGGGCACTGATCGCCTGGTACACAGCCAAGACGCTGCTGGTGCGTTGACACTTAGGACCCTCACACAATGAGCCTGATCGAAAGAGCCGTCGACAAGATCGACACCGAGCGTCCCAAGCAAGACACCGGCCCATCCCTGCTGGAGCGGGCCGTGGCGGCAGCACCGGCCCAGCCAGTGGAATCGCTGGTCTCCCGTGCGGTGGCAGCCGGTGCGCGCTTCGCCCCTTTGCCAGTCGAGGCCAAGCCTGCGTCCGTCAAGCAGCCCGCCGTTCAAGCGGCCGCTGCACCCAAGGCACAGCCTCGCATGCCGGTGGCGCCGGTGC
>CAIXXI010000448.1 GCA_903923345.1 uncultured Burkholderiales bacterium
GCAGGCGCTGGGTGAATTCGACAAAAGCCTGGCGCAGACGGGCGAAGTCATGCCCGTAGGTTTCCATGTGATCGGCGTCGATGTTCGTGATCACCGCGATCATCGGCGCGAGGTTCAGGAACGAGGCATCCGATTCATCGGCCTCAACCACGATGTACTCGCCCGTGCCCAGCTTGGCATTGGCCCCGGCGCTGTTGAGCCGCCCCCCAATCACGAAGGTCGGATCAAGGCCACCCGCCGCCAGAATCGAAGCAACCAGACTGGTGGTGGTGGTCTTGCCGTGTGTGCCGGCGATCGCCACGCCCTGCTTCAACTTCATCAGCTCGGCCAGCATCAGCGCGCGCGGCACGACCGGAACCCGTGCTGCGCGGGCGGCAGTCACCTCGGGGTTGTCGCCTCGTACAGCCGACGAAGTGACCACGCAATCGGCTCCGGCCAGGTGCGAGGCGTCATGGCCGCGCAGCACCGTGGCACCCAGGCCTTGAAGGCGCCGTGTGGCGGCGTTCTCGGCTGTGTCGGAACCGCTGATGCGATAGCCCAGATTGAGCAGCACCTCAGCGATGCCGCTCATGCCCGAGCCACCGATGCCGACGAAATGAATGTGTTTGACCTTGTGCTTCATGGTGCCTTCGGGTTGTCTGCCAGGGCTTCGCAGATATCGGCCACGGCGTTGGCCGCATCCGGACGGGCCAGCCCGCGCGCGCGCATCGCAAGGCCGAGCAGGCGAACGCGATCAAGGCTGCCCAACAGCTCGGCCAGCCCTTGCGGCGTCAGGTCGGTCTGTGCCATCAGCAGCGCGGCATCGCGGTCAGAGAGGAATCGGGCATTGGCGGTCTGATGGTCATCGACCGCATGGGGAAACGGGATCATCAGGCTGGCAACGCCGGCAGCCGACACCTCGGCCACAGTCATGGCACCCGCCCGGCAGATCACCAGATCGGCATCGGCATAGGCCTGGGCCATGTCGTCGATGAAGCCGACGGTCTGGGCCTGCACGTCCGCCTGCGCGTAGGCGCGTTGCAGGTCCTCCAGGTGCTTGCGTCCGCTTTGATGGATGACCTGCGGGCGACGATCCGGCGGCATCAGGGCCAGGGCCTGCGGAACAATCGTGTTGAGCGCGCGGGCGCCCAGACTGCCACCGACCACCAGCAGGCGCAAAGGCCCTTCGCGACCGGCATAGCGCAGCGCCGGATCGGTCAGATGGCCGACATCGTCGCGCACCGGATTGCCGCACCATTGGGCGCCTTTGAGCGCGCCGGGAAAGGCCACCAGAACGCGCTGTGCAATGCGCGCCAGCAGCCGGTTGGTGAGGCCTGCCACCGAATTCTGCTCGTGCACCACCAGCGGTGTGCCGGTGAGCGCGGCCATCACGCCACCCGGAAAAGCGACATACCCTCCCATGCCCAGCACCACCTGTGGCTTGACCGCGCGCAAGGCCGCCAGGCTCTGGCGGCAGGCGCGCAACAGGGTCAAGGGCAGCATCAGCTTGGTCAGCCAACCTTTGCCGCGCACGCCGCCGATGTTCACGAACTGCATTGGAATGCCATGCCGCGGCACGAGGCTCGCTTCCATGCCATCGGGATTGCCGAGCCAGACGACGTTCCAGGCGCGCTCGCGCATCGCCTCGGCGACAGCAAGGCCCGGGAAGACATGACCGCCGGTGCCACCGGCCATGATGAGCAGGGTGCGGCTCACAGGCTGGCCCCCCGCATCATTCGGCGATTCTCGAAATCGATGCGCAGCACGATGGCCAGTGCCACGCAGTTGACCAGGATGCCGGAGCCGCCATAGCTCATCAGCGGCAGGGTCAGGCCCTTGGTGGGCAGCAGACCGAGGTTCACGCCCATGTTGATGAAGGCCTGAACACCCAGCCACAGGCCGACGCCCTGAGCGGCCAGCCCGGCAAAGAAGCGCTCGATCGCAATCGATTGGCGTCCGATCTCGAAGCAGCGTCGCACGATCCAGAAGAACAGGACCACCACGGTGAGAACTCCGACCAGACCGAGTTCCTCGCCGATCACCGCCAGCAGAAAGTCGGTGTGTGCCTCGGGCAGGTAGTGCCACTTCTCGACGCTGCCGCCCAGACCGACACCCACCCACTCGCCCCGACCGAAAGCGATCAGCGAGTGCGACAACTGGTAGCCCTTGCCCAGCGCATTTTTCTCGTCGAAGGGATCCAGGTAGGCAAAGATCCGCTCACGACGCCAGGGCGAGGCCCAGATCAGGCTCAGGAAGGTGAGCACCATGGTGATCGACAGCCCGGCGAAGAGCCAGACGCTGACGCCTCCCAGAAAGAGCAGGCCCATCGCGATCGAGACGATCACGATGAATGCCCCCAGATCGGGTTCGAGCAGCAGCAAAATGCCGATCAGCGCCATCACCACGGCCATCGGGGCAAAGCCTTTGCGAAGCTCGTGCATCCAGTCCTGCTTTCTGACTGCGTAGTCGGCGCCATACAGCACCACGAAGAGCTTCATCAGCTCGGAGGGCTGCAGGTTGATGACCCCGAAGGAAATCCATCGACGTGCGCCGAGAACCACCTTGCCGACACCGGGTATCAGCACCACCACCAGCAGCAGCAGGCCCGCCACGAAGAGCACCGGCGCAAGCCGCTGCCAGCGCTGCACCGGAATGGCAAAGGCCACCACGCCGCACACGCATCCGACACACAGGGAGAAGCTGTGGCGCATCAGGTGGTGCGTGCTGCGCAATGACGAGAAGCGGGCTGAATCCGGCAGGGCGATCGAGGCCGAATAGACCATGACCAGGCCGAACAGCATCAGCACCATCGCCGCCCACAGCAGGGGGAGGTCGTACTCGCGCACGGTTGCGCCCTGGATGGTGCGGGCATCGCGCCGCGCTCCGATGCGCGGCAGGCTCACGCTCAGCATGCCTGCCCCCGTTCCAGTGCGAGCCCGCGCACGGCATCGGTGAAGATCTGAGCGCGATGGCCGTAATTGCGGAACATGTCGAGGCTGGCGCAGGCGGGCGACAGCAGGACGGCCTGCCCCGGTTGGGCCAGCACAGCGGCACGGGCGACCGCCTCTTCAAGTGAGGCGCAGTCTTCAAGCGGCACCTTGAGACCCTGCAGGGCAGCGCGGATCGCCGATGCATCGCGCCCGATCAGCAACACGGCCGCAGCATGGGCGGCCACCGGTCCCGCCAGAGGCGAGAAATCCTGTCCCTTGCCATCTCCGCCGGCAATCAGGATCACCGGTCGGTCCAGCCCGACCAGGGCGGCGACGGTGGCGCCGACATTCGTGCCCTTGCTGTCGTCGTAGTACTCGACGCCGTCGATCTGGCCGATGCATTCGCAGCGATGCGGTTCGCCTTCGTAGCTGCGCAAACCATGCAGCATGGCTGCCATCGGCACATCGATCGCCCGGGCCAGCGCCAGCGCGGCCAGTGCATTGGCCTGATTGTGCGAGCCACGAATGCGCAGGGCATCGGCGGGCATCAGACGGCGCACCCGAACCTCGGGTGCTTCGCGCCGTCGCCGGCCCAGGCCTTCGTCGTCGGCAACCGCCTCGACCAGCCAGCTCAGGCCGTTCTCACGCAGCACGCCAAAGCCGGGCGCGGTCACCGGCGCATCCAGCCCGAAGGACACCATGACACGTTGCGGCAAGACCGGCTGCGCGGCCGCGCTACGCCGCTTTGCGCCGACCGGAGGCACCGGCGCGTTCGCCTGGACCACCGGGGCCAGGCTCGCGCCCGGCATCGTCAGCGGATCGTCGCGGTTGACCACACACACGGCCGGTGACGCGTAGATGCGCTGCTTGGAATCCAGGTAGTGGCTCAGCGTGAGGTGCCAGTCCAGGTGATCCTGAGTCAGGTTCAGCAATGCCGCGCTGTCGGCGACAAAACTGTCCGACAGGGCGAGCTGGTAACTGGCCAGTTCAAGCACCCAGACCTGCGGGAGGTCCTGGTGCTCGATCGCCTGTCGAAGAGACTCGAGTGCCGCCGGACTGATGTTGCCGGCCACGGCGACACTCAGGCCGGCCTCGCGGCACAGGTGCCCGACCAGGCGGGTCGTGGTGGTCTTGCCATTGGTGCCGGTGATGGCGACCAGTCGCGTCTGATAACCGCCGGCGCGCAGACGGGCGATCTCACGGGCGAAAAATTCGAGTTCGCCCCAGACCGGGATCGAAGCCTCGAGCGCCGCTGCATGCAGTCCGGCGCCATCGCCATGCAAGGGCGACAGGCCCTGACTCCAGCCGATCAGTTCGATGCCATCGAGCAGGGCAGAGTTCAGGGGTCCGCCGATGAACCGCACCTGCGGGCAGGCGGCCTGCAGGGCGTCCAGACCCGGGGGCGCTGCGCGGGTGTCGGCCACAGTCACGAGGGCACCTGCGAAATCGGCCCAACGGGCAATCGCCAGCCCGGACTCGCCGAGGCCCACCACCAGCACGCGACGACCCTCGAGCTCGGGTCGTAGCGAGTCGCTCCCGGGCGTTGCGCTCGCCGTCGCCATGTCGATGTCGGCGGGGATTGGGGTGAGGTCGGTCGTCGTCATCGTCTAGCGCAGCTTCAATGTCGACAGGCCGAACAGCACCAGCATCATGGTGACGATCCAGAACCGCACCACCACCTGCGACTCCTTGACGCCGCCAACCTCGAAGTGATGGTGCAGGGGTGCCATCCGGAAAATGCGCCGCCCCACGCCGTAGCGGCGCTTGGTGTATTTGAAGTAGCCCACCTGCAGCATCACCGAGAGGGTTTCTGCCACGAAGACGCCGCCCATGATGAACAGCACGATCTCCTGGCGCACGATCACCGCCACCGTGCCCAGCGCACCGCCCAGTGCCAGTGCGCCGACATCGCCCATGAAGACCTGTGCCGGGTAGGCGTTGAACCACAGGAAGGCCAGGCCGGCACCGGCGATTGCGCCACAAAACACCGTCATCTCGCCTGCGCCAGGCACCGAGGGGATCAGCAGGTAGCGGGCGAACACCGCATTGCCGGCCACGTAGGCAAAGATGCCCAGCGCGGAGCCCACCAGCACCGCAGGCATGATCGCCAGGCCATCGGCACCATCGGTGAGGTTGACCGCATTGCTCGTGCCCACGATGACGAAGTACGTGAGCAACATGAAGCCCAGCGCACCCAGCGGATACGACATCGTCTTGAAGAAGGGGACGATCAGGTCGGCACGTGGCGGCAGGCTCATTTCGAACCCCGAGCGGATCCATTCGGTCAGCAGGCGGATGGCCTCGGCGTTGGAGGTGGCCGGCACGGCGAAGGTCAGATAGACCGCAGCGACCACCCCGATCACCGATTGCCAGAAGTACTTGGCTTTGGCCGACAGGCCGGCCGGATTGCGGTGAACCACCTTGCGGTAATCATCGACCCAGCCAATCGCACCAAAGCCCAGGGTCACCAGCAGCACGATCCAAACGAAGCGGTTGGAGAGGTCCGACCACAGCAGGGTCGAAATGCCGATTGCCACCAGGATCAGGGCACCGCCCATGGTCGGCGTGCCGGACTTGGCCAGGTGCGTCTGGGGGCCATCGGTGCGCACCGCCTGACCGATCTTCAATTCGGTGAGCTTGCGAATCAGCCAGGGGCCGGCCAGCAGACCAACGCCCAGGGCCGTGAGCGTGGCCAGCACAGCACGCAGGGTGATGTAGTTGAAGACCGAGAAGAACCGGAAGTCCTTCGAGAGCCATTGCGCGAGTTCGAGCAGCATCAGTGATGCCAACCTGTGGTCTGTCCGACACCGGCAAGGGCCTGCACAACACGCTCCATGCGCATCGACCGCGAGCCCTTGACCAGCACGGTCGATGCCGGCCCGGCCAGCGCCCGCGCCCGGTCAGCCAGCGCTTCGACCTGATCGAAATGTTCGGCATCCGCACCGAACGCGCAGGCGGTTGCCATGGAGGCCACGCCCAGCGTGAGCAGGCGCTCGATGCCTTTTTCACGGGCGAAGGCGCCCACTTCCGTGTGGAATTGCGGGCCCTGCTCGCCAACCTCGCCCATATCGCCGAGCACCAGCAGGCGCGGCGCCGGGCAGGCGGCCAGCACTTCGATTGCTGCGCGCACCGAATCGGGATTGGCGTTGTAGCTGTCGTCGATCAACGCTGCACCGCTTTCGGCCTGCAGGCGACGCAGTCGACCCGGCGCGGGCCTGAAGGCGGCCAGGCCGCGCTCGATCGAATCCGCTGAAACGCCGATTGCATGGCAGCAGGCCGCAGCAGCCAGCGCGTTTCTTACGTTATGCGGGCCATCGATCGCAAGCCTTGCGTCGAGGCTCTGAGCGCCGATCCGGATCGTGAACGACTGCGGCTGTGCATCGGGCGAGGCGTGAACCGCGCACTCGGGGCTCAGACCGAAATCGATGACACGGCGCGCGCCGGCCAGTTCGCGCCACAGCGCTGCA
>CAIXXI010000449.1 GCA_903923345.1 uncultured Burkholderiales bacterium
CTGCTGCTGACCATTCGATTGGCCAAACAGCTGGGCGACCATGTCGCCCATCGGGGCGGTCTGGTCCGACCTGAAGGTCTCGGCGATGCCTTGAGCCAGTTCGTTCGGGGTCGAGTGGTGGGTCACCTGATCGAATTGCTGATCAGTGACCTGTTGGGTCCGGGCGATTTCCTGGAGCAGTTGATTGATGTCCATCAGTCAGACCTTTATGAAGGTGATTTCGCAGGCGTTGAAGTCGTCATGAATCGGTTAGCGTGCCTTGCTGCCGAACTTGCGGTACAGGAACAGCAGGACCATCGCACCGATGACCGACATGATGAACCCGGCCACATCGCCGTCCCGATACCAGCCAAGCGCCTGGCCGAGGTAGGTGGCAGCCAATGAGCCGCCGATGCCGAGTGCGGCGGTCAGGAAAAAGCCGCTCGGGCCCGCGCTTGGGCTCAGGAATTTGGCGACGACACCCGCCACAAAGCCAATCAGGATGGTCCAGATGATGCCCATTTCAAGTCCTCAAAGTGGTCGCAACAGCCCGCAAAGGTAACGGAAATTGCCAGGGCCAGCCATCTCGCGGGTGTGACCCTTGGTGAAACTCACCCGCAACCATCGGGTCAGTCGAGTTTGAAGCCCTGCGCCTGGATGGCCTCGACAAGCCGGTCGCGACCCGAGAGGCTGCCTGGCCCGGCCACGCGCTGGCTCGATTGCACCGACCAGGGCACTTCCTTCATCGATTGACTGCGCTGGAAGGCCTGCATCAGCGCGTCGTATTCGCCGACCACCTGCGACTCGACCTGCGGCGGGGCGGTGTAGGTCTCGCGGCTCAGAATCAGCGATTGCGGCAGACGGGGTTTGATCGATGCCGGGCGCTTCGGATCGGGTGTTCCCACCGTCAAGCCGAACACCGCAAAGACATTCTTCGGAAGACCCAATTCGGCAGCGACGTCCTCGGGCCGATTGCGCATCGCGCCGATGTAGCTGGTGCCCAGGCCCAGCGCCTCGGCGGCCAGCACCGCGTTCTGGGCAGCCAGCGTCGCATCGATGGCGGCCACCAGGAACATCTCCATGAAGCGGTTGGCATCAGAAGGCGAGCCGATGCGCTGCGCCGTGCGATCCAGGCGCGACAGGTCCGCCAGCCAGATCATCAGCAGTGGCGCTTCGCGGATGTGAGCCTGGGAGCCAGCGCAATCGGCCAGGCGCGCCTTGCGCTGCGGGTCCTGAACCGCGACCACGCTCCAGGTCTGCAGGTTCGATGAGGTGGCCGCAGACTGTGCAGCAGCCATCATCAGTTCGATGGCACTTTCCGGCACCGGCGTGTCGAGGTAGGCCCGCACGGTGCGGTGCGACAGCATTTGAGCCATCAGTGCGGCGGCCTGTTCGGGCGCGCGCGCGGGCTGTGAAGAAGGGCCGTAGCGATCGTGCCAGAGCGAATCGAAAGAGGTCATGGAATCGGCTGCCTTTGAATTGGACGAAGCTCGCTAAGATACCTGCACTGGCAGACACTCAAGGAGACGGCAAAGTGATTTCCCTCGGAACCCGTGACCACGGCGCATTGCGCAGACGCCCCATCGACGTTCGCGGCGCGCAATTTCACAAATCGGAGTGGATGGAATCAGGCGACGATCCCACCCTGTCGCCCACCGTCTTTCTGGTGGAGCAACCCGCCAACACCACGCTGGTGCCGCATTTTCATCGGCAAAATCAGTTCCAGTTGTTCGTCGACGGTGGCGGCAAACTCGGCTCGCACCCGGTAGAAACCGTGACCGTCCATTACGCCGGCGCCTTCACAGGCTATGGCCCGCTGGTCTCGGGTGACCAGGGCATCAAGTACTTCACCATTCGCCCGGTGCTGGAATCCGGAATGCTGGCGCTGGACGACTCGCGTGACAAGATGATCCGCGGCCCCAAACGCCATGAAAGCGTGGGCCCGATTCCAGTCCTTTCTGACGCGCAGCGTTCAGACGCCGGTCATCAGGGCGAGCGCATCGTGCTGGCGCTGGCCGATGACGGGCTCGGTGTCGGTGAGCTGTGTCTGGCGGCAGGTCAGGACGTCTCGTTGAATCGGCACCCCGCCAGTCAGGGCGTGTTCATCGTGGTGCTGTCCGGGAGCCTGCAGATCGGTGAGCGGGCACTGAACGCATGGGAATCGGTCTTCGTGTCGGCAGACGAGCCCTGGCCCGTGCTCACAGCAGGATCACACGGCGTGCAGTGCGTGAGCCTGCACTGCCCGCCGAAAAACACGGCCTACGCCTGAGACCACACCATGTTGAAACGACTCTCCAGAATCGCCCTGGTCGCGGTGGCGCTGTGCGCGCCCCTGGCGGCTGCAGCCCAATCCGACTGGCCGACCCGGCCACTGCGCATGATCGTGCCCTTTCCGCCCGGGGGTGTGACCGACATTGTGGCGCGTGCAGTCGGTGCCAAACTGGCCACCGAACTCGGCCAGCAGGTCGTCATCGACAACAAGCCGGGCGCAAGCGGCGCCATCGGCGCTGAACTCGGTGCCAAAGCCGCGCCCGACGGCTACACCCTGATCATGGGCAACATCAGCACGCTGGCGATCAACCCGGTGACGTTCGCAAAACTGCCCTATGACCCGCTGACCAGTTTTGATCCGGTCAGCATGGTCGCCGTTCAGCCCCTGCTGATCGCAGTCCATCCCGAAGTCCCCGCAAAGACCCTCGGAGAACTGGTGCAACTGGCCAAGTCGCGCCCCGGGCAACTCAGTTACGGCACCGCAGGCAGCTCGATCCACCTCGCGGTCGAGCAATTCAGCTCGCTGGCGGGCATCCGCATGAACCACGTGCCCTACAAAGGCAGCGCACCTGCGGTGTCCGACCTGGTCGGCGGCCAGATCCAGGTGCTCTTCGATCCCTTCTCCAGCCTGTACCCGCAGGTGTCTGGCGGCAAGGTGCGAGCCCTGGCGATCTCGACCGAGAAGCGTTCGACAGTGGCCCCAACGATTCCGACGGTGGCCGAGCAAGGCTACGCCGGCTTCGATGTCAGTTCGTGGCAGGGCATCGTCGTGCCGGCGGGCACACCCCGGCCGATCGTGCAGCGCCTGAACCGCGAACTCACCAAGGTGCTCGCCTCATCCGACATTCGCGAAAAATTCGCTCAGTTCAGTGCGGTGCCTTCGGCGACCACGCCGGAGCAGTTCGGTCAAACCATCCGGGAAGAAATCACTCGCTGGCAAAAGGTGGCGCAAACCGCAGGAGTCAAGCCAGAATAAGCTGCCAGGCATCCGGCCGGCCTATTTCACTCTGAAAGGAAGCACCGATGAACATCGACAAGGCACTGATCAAATCGCACGAAAAAATGAATCTGTCCGAGCTGGTGAATGCACCCGTGAGCGCACTGCAAGGCGTGAGCGAAGGCGACGCCGAATTGCTCGCCAAGGCATTCAACGTGAAGACGATCAAGGATCTGGCGAACCTGAAATACGTTCGCTGGGCCCAGGCCATCGTGACGCTGGCCGATACCGAAGCCTGAGGTCAAGGCCCAGAGCGGGGCTGCAGGTGCCCCCTCCGAGAATTGCGCGCCCGATCCGGGCGCTTTTTTTTCGTGCATTGGTTACCATGGCGGCACAAAACAATACCCGTCGAACTCCGTCGGGATCGGGAGACACACATGACGCATCGTTTCGAGCGACGCTCACTGCTGCTGGCTGCGGCCGGCATGGCCAGTGGACTGACCGCTTCAAAGGCCTTCGCCCAGACCACCGCCAGCGGCTATCCGAACAGGGCCGTCAAGATCATCGTGGGTGCTGCACCAGGCGGGCTTAGTGATGCCTACGCGCGGCTGTTCGCCGAACAGTTCACCGCCCGTTTCAACCAGCCCTGCGTGGTGGAGAACCGCCCCGGTGCCAGCGGCATCATCGCCACCGAAGCGATGATCAAGTCACCGGCCGATGGCTACACCCTGCTGTCCACCACGACCGGCATGCTCTGGCAGACACGCGTGCTGTATCGCAAGCTGCCCTTCGATCTGGCCAAGGACATTGCCCCGATCACGGTTTTCCCCTCCGGTCCGCTGATCGTTGCGGTTCAGGAAAAGATGGGCGTGCGCAATCTCAATGAACTGATCGAGTACGCAAAGAAGACGCCCAGCTCGATGGGTTCGTACGCGGTCGCCTCCTATCCGCATGTGCTGGCTGATTCACTGAACCGGCATCACGGCTGCCAGATTCAGGCGATCCAATACAAGGGCGAAGGTCCGATGTGGGTCGAGATGGGCGCAGGACAACTGCAGGTCTGCGTCGGCAGCTATCAGGCCTTCGCCACGGTCAAGGACAAAGGCGTGCGTCCGATCGCCACCACCGGCCCGATTCGAAGCCCCAAGCTGCCGGATCTCCCAACGCTCATTGAACAGGGTCTTAAGGCACCGATTGCACGCCTCGAAGGAGGGCTGTCGCTGACTGCAAATTCGGCCGTGCCCGTCGAGATTCTCGATCTGCTGGCTTCAGTCGCAGTGGCTGGCAACGACACGCCGCGGGCCAAGGCCCTGCGTGAGAATTTCGCGATTCCCGATGCAACCAAGGGTCGCGCCGAAGCGCTTCGCCAGTGGCGCGAGGACGCGCCGGTCTGGATCCGCGAAGTCGAAGCCCTGGGCGTCAAGCTCGATTGATCAAGGAGAATCAGATGAAAAGTCGTGCCACCCGCCGCTCTATCGTCCTTGGCTCCGCCGCACTCGGTGGCTCGGTCGCCTTGCCACGCGCATTCGCACAGTCCGGGGCCGTATCCTCTTATCCCGCCAAGCCGGTGAAGATCATCGTCGGCTTCGCACCTGGCGGGCTGACTGACGCCTACGCCCGGCTGTTCGCTGAAGCCTTCACCGAGCGTTTCAAACAACCCTGCGTGGTCGAAAACCGGCCGGGCGCGGGCGCGAACATCGCGATCGATGCCGTGGTCAAGGCACCCGCCGATGGCTACACTCTGCTGGCCACCACCACCGGAGCGGTCTGGCAGAACCGCGTGCTCTACCGCAAGCTTCCCTTCGATCTGGCCAAGGACATCGACCCGATCACCGTGTTCCCATCCGGCCCCCTGATCGTGGCGGTGGCCGACAAGCTGCCCATTCGCAACTTCAACGAACTGGTCGAATACACGCGCAAGAACCCGTCCATCATGGGCTCCTACGCACCGGCCTCGTATCCTCACATGCTCGCTGAAGCCCTCAACAAGATGGGCGGCAAGGTCGAAACCGTTCACTACAAGGGCGAAGGCCCGATGTGGGTCGATTTTGCGACGGGTCAACTGACCGTCGCGGTCGGCAGCGATCAGGCCTTCGCCACGGTGAAGGACAAGGGCGCACGCGCCATTGCGGCGACCACCGCCACACGCAGCCCACGGCTGCCCGATGTACCCACCCTGATGGAGCAGGGCTACAAGGGCGAACTGGCCAGCCTGGACGGTGGACTGGCACTGACAGCACGGTCGGGGACCCCAGTGGAAATTCTGGAGATGCTGTCCAAGGTGGCGGTGGATGGCAATGACACCCCTCGCGCCCGGACGCTACGCGAGACCTTTGCCATTCCCACGGCCACCAAAGGCCGGGCCGATGCCCTGCGGTTGTGGCGCGAAGACGCCGTGGTCTGGATTCGCGAGGCCGAGGCGCTGGGCGTGAAGCTCGACTGATCAGTCGAGCTTGATCTTTGCGTTCTGGATGACCCGGGCGTACTGCGCGATTTCACGGCGAATGAATTCGCCGTAGGCCGCCGGGGTCATCGGCGACGCTTCAAGGCCCATCTGCACCAGCTTTTCGGCCACATCTGGCATGGTCAGGATGCGGTTGATTTCCCGGTTGAGCTTGTCGACCACCGCGGGCGGTGTGCCCGCGGGAGCTACCACGCCGTACCAGGTGCCGGTTTCAAAGCCCGGCAGGGCACTCTCGGCAATGGTGGGCACATCGGGCAGGATGGCCGATCGCTTGAGCGAGGACACTCCAAGGGCGCGGATCTTGCCGCTCTTCACATGCGAGATGAGCGTGACCATGTTGTCGAACTGCGCATTCGACACGCCGGCCAGCAGATCGGTGGTGGCCGGCGCGCTGCCCTTGTAGGGCACATGCAGCGCGTCGATGCCGGCGGTGTAGGTAAAGAACTCACCGCCCAGATGTTGCGCGGTACCGGTGCCGCCGTTGGCAATGGTGAGCTTGCCCGGATTGGCTTTTGCGTAATCGATCAGCTCCTTCACGCTGCGCGCCGGCACGCTGTTGTTGACCACCAGCAGCAGGGGCGCCTTGACCAGCTGGGCAACCGGCGCAAAGTCCCGCACGGTATCGAAAGGCAGCTTGGCATACAGCGACGGGCTGACCGCCATGAAGCCTGCCGCAGCCAGCAGCAGGGTGTACCCGTCATTCGGCGCCCGCGCCGCCGCCTCGGCACCGATGTTGCCACCAGCCCCTGGGCGGTTATCAACCACCACCGGCTGGCTCCAGGATTCCTGCAACTTGGCCCCGACCATGCGCGCCAGCACATCGGTCGCACCGCCCGGTGCAAAGGGCACGATGATCCGGATGGGCTTGCTCGGGTAATCGGCCGCTTGCGCCAGCGCGACTGATGACGCCATCAGGCCAGAGGCGACAAGAGCGAGGGCGGTGAATGCGTGTCTGAGCAGGTTCATGGTGGTCGATTTGAAGTGGGCGATCACGGGGTCGGAACCGCGTGGCGTTTGACGAAGGCTTCGTCGATGGTCACACCCAGCCCCGGACGGTCCGGAATCTCGATCATCCCATCCACGACGGTGAATTTTTCGTGCGCCATCTCGTGAAGCAGCGGGTTGGCACCGAGCGAATACTCCAGGATCCAGCCGGCCGGAGAAGCCGCGCTCACATGCAGACCTGCCGCGAAGGCCAGCGCGCCGGTCCACAGATGGGGGGCCAGTCGCAGGTTGTAGGCCGAGGCGATTGCGCCGATGCGCATCGCCTCACTGATGCCGCCGCAGATCGCCAGGTCGGGCTGAAACACATCGGCTCCGGCGCGTTGAGCGATATCCAGAAAATCGAAGCGGGTGAACTCGCTTTCACCCACGGCAATCGGCACAGACGTGCTCGCGCGCACTTCGGCCAGCCCGCGCTTGTCGTCGCCGGTGACCGGCTCCTCGAACCAGGTGAGCTCGCAGTCTTCCACCAGCTGACAGAAGCGCTTGGCGTCGGCCACGGTGTATGTGCCGTGGGCATCGCACATGAGCCCGATGTCCGGGCCGAGCGCCGCGCGAGCCGCACGCACCCGCTCGACCGACTTCATCACCGAGCCGTCAATCACGCCAACACGCATCTTCACGGCCTTGAATCCGCCACGCTCGACATAGCCCGTGAGCTGCGCCCCGATGCCGGCCGCATCGGCCCAGCCACCCGAGGCATAGGCTGGCATGGCCGCCGCCTTGCGCCCGCCCAGCAGCCGCCACACCGGCGCATTGAGCGACTTGCCCAGGATGTCCCACAGCGCCATGTCAATGCCGCTGATGGCGGATACGGTGATGCCTCGACGCCCCAGGATGGGAAAGACATGGGCGTCGCGCAGCGCGTAGTGATCGCGCACGCCGTTGTACATCAGCTCCCAGAGCCGGTTGATGTCGCGCGGATCCTGGCCGATCAGCAGCGGCGCAAACTTGTGGCGGATGAGCGCGGTCAGGCCGTGATTGTTGCCCGAGCTGCCCACCTCTTCCTTGGCTTCGCCGTAACCGACGATGCCGCATTCGGTTTCGATGCGAACGATGGTGGCATCAAACGAACTGATTCGACCGAAGTCGCTCAGGTGCTGCTGCGCAGGCGGGATGGGTACCCGGACCCAGTCGGCGGTGATCGATCGGATTTTCATGTTGCACTCAAGTCAGGATTGGCCCGGCGCTTGGGCCAGGCATCGGGATTCACCAGATGGCGGGGCCTGCCGCCGGCCACGATTTCGAGCGCCTGGGCCAGCGCCAGTTCACCCATGCGGCGCATGCTGTCCACGGTGATGCCCGCCATGTGCGGCGTGAGCAGCACCTGCTCGAAGGCTCGCAGCGGCGAATCGCCGGGTAGGGGCTGCGTTGAAAACACATCGAGCGCAGCGCCTGCCAGCCGCCCGCTGCGCAATGCGTCGATCAGTGCAGGCTCTTCGATCACCGCACCGCGAGACACATTCACCAGCCGTGCGCCCGGCTTGATCTGCGCCAGCTCGGCCGCACCGATCAGGCCACGGGTTGCCTCGGTGAGCGGACAGGCCAGCACCACATAGTCCGACTCAGCCAGCAGATGTGGCAGGCTCGCGCGAACAACCGGCTCGGGCATGGGCGCATCGCTCGCCCGATGACCCAGCACCCGCATGGAAAATCCGGCCCCTGCAATACGGGCGAGCGCCGTGCCGATCGAGCCCATACCGACGATGCCCAGGGTGCGCCCGTAAAGATCCGTGCCGGTATCGGCTTGCACACGGGCCGCAGCCCAGTTCGCAGTGCGCAGCGTCGAATCGATCTTTGCCAGCCGACGGGACAGCTGCAGCATCTGCCCAATCGCGTATTCAGCCACGGTCACCGCGTTGGCGCCCGGGGTGTTGGCCACCAGCACGCCGGCAGCGGTGGCCGCCTCGATGGGAATCATGTCGACGCCGGCACCATGGCGGATCGCACCCAGCAGCTGCGGGCCCTGCTCGAAGATATCTGCCGGCAGCGGCGCCCGCACAATGATCAGCTGGGCATCACGGACCGCGGCTCTCAGGGTATCGGGCTGGGTATCGGGTGCGACCGTCACCCGCAGATGCTGCGCGAGTTGCCGGGTGACATCCGGGTCGATCGGGTTGGTCAGCACCACATGGGCGGGGCCGGCAGATGGCGCATGCATGACAAGACAAGCTCTTTCATCGACAAGGCGCCCACGGTATCGATGCGCAAAGCCCTGTGTCAAACCCGCGTGCCACTGCGTGAATGCCGTATCGCCGGGTGCGTAACCGAAGCGGTTACCATCGGTTCATCAGGCACCTCGACCTGTCCTGCCCATTCGGAGACCCCATGACCGCCGCCGCTCCCGATCTCGTCCATCTGCTGCTGGACAGCCCTGCGCCCGGCGTGAGTCGCATCACGCTCAACCGCCCCGAAAAGCGCAATGCACTCAACAATCAGCTGCGCGGCGAGATCTTTGCC
>CAIXXI010000450.1 GCA_903923345.1 uncultured Burkholderiales bacterium
AGCGCAGCCACGGTCACGGTGAGTCCGCTCACGCTGAAGACGCCCGCCAGTGGCGCCATTCCAGCCATCGGCCCGTCGATCTGGGCATAACCGATCGACAGCCATGGAAACCCGGTGAACACCCAGCCGCGAAGGCACTCGCCAAGGGTCCATGCACCGCCTGTCGCAGCGGCCAATGCGATTGGACCTGCACCGCCTGCAACTCGCCAGGCAAGCCAGCAGGCCGCGGCTGAATACAGCGACAGGTAGGCTGCAAAAAGGAGCACTGCCAGTGCGGCCAGCACCGCCGGCATGCCGCCGACATCATGCATGCTGATATAGAGCCAGGACAGGCCGGTGCTGAACCAGGCCAGGCTGAAGCTGCCGCCGAGCAGGGCCTGCAATCGGGGGCTGGCGCCCCGGCGGGCCGCATGATTCATGAGCGAAAACAGCGCGGTCAGCGCGAGCAGGTTGAGCAGCCAGTGCGACCACGCCCCAAAGCTGGCTGCGTTTACCAGACCCGCCGCAATGGCAGCCGCGAACAGGGGCATGAACCCATCCTGGATTGAGGTTCGGCCTGGATTCACAGCGGTGTTGCGAGCGAGGCTCACCCTGCGCAGGCCCTGGTCGTGACGCGCGCTGGGTCCATCAGGCGTCGGTCTCAGGCTGCGGAGCCGGCATGGCGCGCTCAACGGTGAGCAGGTGCACCGAGCGGGCGTCGGCCCTCAGGACTTCGAACAGCAGACCATCGGTTTCGATCCGCTCGCCGCGGCGCGGCACGCGACCGATTCGTTCAGTGACCAGACCGCCGATGGTGTCGACGTCGGCTTCATCGAAGACCGAACCGAAGCGCTCGTTGAACCGGGCCAGGTCGGTGCGCGCCTGCACGCGGAATCGCTCACCGTGGAGGCCCTCGCCGATCGCCACGATGTCGTCTTCAGGGTCGACGTCGTCGAACTCATCCTCGATGTCGCCGACGATCTGCTCGAGCACATCCTCGATGGTGATCAGGCCCGCCACGCCGCCATATTCGTCGACCACGACGGCCAGGTGGTATCGGTCCTGTCGAAAGTCCCGCAACAGCACATTCAGCCGCTTCGATTCGGGGATGAACATGGCCGTTCGCAGCAGGTCACGCGGCGAGACGTTTTGCTCGACATACAGGCGGAGCAACTCCTTGGCGTGCAGGATGCCGATCACATTGTCGCGATCGCCGTCGATTACCGGAAACCGGGAGTGCGCGGTGCGGATGGCAAAGGGGACGAACTGGGAAGCGGGCTCGGAGATGTCGATGACATCCATCTGGGACCGGGGCACCATGATGTCCCGCGCCGTCAGGTCGGCGACCTGCAACACGCCTTCGATCATCGAGACGGCTTCTGCGTCGAGCAGATTGCGCTCATGAGACTGACGCAGCAGTTGCAGCAATTGGTCGCGATCGTCGGGTGCGCGCAGCAGCATCGACGAGACGCGTTCGAGCAGGGTGGACTTGCTCCTGCCCGATAAAGGCTCGGACATCGGGACGGTCAGGTGGTCAGGACGCGAGCAGCATACCGGAAGACCGGCGCGGCGCGCTGTATGGATCGGCGATGCGAAACCGCTTCAGGATTGCGGTTTCGAGGGCTTCCATCCGGATCGCCTCGGCCTCGCTCTCATGATCCAGGCCTTGAGCATGGAGCACGCCATGAACCACCAGATGGGCGAGATGGTTGTGCAGCGTCTTGCCCTGGGCCCTGGCCTCGCGGTTCAGCACCGGCAGGCAAATCACGATGTCGGCCTGCAGCGGTGCACCCGAGGGCTGGGCAGGCTCATCGGCATAGTTGAAGGTCAGCACATTGGTTGCGTAATCACGCCTTCTGAACTGGGCATTGAGCAGTCGCGACTCAGCTGTTCCCACAAATCGAATCGTGAGGTCGGCATCCCGCGCCAGCGCTGCCTGGATCCAGCGCCGCAACTGGGCGCGGTCGGCCGGGACTTCCCCTGATCGTGTGCCCACTTGAATCGACAGCGTCAGCCGGGCTTTCAACGCCCTGGCTGCGGGGGTCGGCTTGGGCTTTTCAGCGCGACTCGGGCGGCGCGTGGCGGTCATAGGCATCGACGATGCGGGCCACCAGCGGATGGCGCACGACATCGGTGCTGTCGAATTCGGTGAAAACCAGACCCCGCACATCGCGCAGCACCCGGCGCGCCTCGATCAGGCCCGAGGGTTGTCCGCGCGGCAAATCCATCTGGGTCATGTCGCCAGTGACCACCGCGCGCGAACCGAAACCGATGCGGGTGAGAAACATCTTCATCTGCTCGGGGGTCGTGTTCTGCGCTTCATCGAGGATGATGAAGGCATTGTTCAGGGTTCGCCCCCGCATGTAGGCAAGCGGTGCGATTTCGATCGACTGGCGCTCGAACATCTTGGCGACCCGGTCAAATCCCATGAGGTCGTACAGGGCGTCGTAGAGCGGACGCAGATAAGGGTCGACCTTTTGCGCCAGATCGCCCGGCAGAAAACCGAGCCGCTCGCCGGCTTCAACCGCCGGCCGGGTCAGGACGATCTTCTTGATGGCATCGCGCTCCAGCGCATCGACCGCGCAGGCCACGGCGAGGTAGGTCTTGCCCGTGCCTGCCGGCCCGACGCCGAAGGTGATGTCATGCGACAGGATATTGCGCAGGTATTCGCGTTGCCGCGGGGTTCGGCCCTGAAGATCGGCTCGACGGGTGTGCAGAACCGGCGAGGCGTCATCTGGATCGACGACGGCCTGTGCCGCAGACGGGCTCATAAGATCGGCCGACACTGAAGATTGCGCCCGGGCAGGCCGCAGTTCCACCAGCCCCAGTTGCAGGTCGTCCAGTGACAGCGGCCGGCCTGCGCGTCCATAAAAGAATTCCAGGGCCTTGGCTGCCTGCCTGGCCATCGGGGCGGTGCCTTCGACGGCGAACTGGTCTGCCCGACGGGTGATCCTGACGTCGAAGGTTTCCTCGATCTGTCGCAGGTTGACGTCCAGCGCACCGCACAGATTGGCCAGCCGGTGATTGTCCGCATCAACAGGCCGAAAGTGCGCGGTGGTGGTTTTCATTCAGTCGATGATCGGCACTTCGCCGCGCAGTGAATGGGGCAATGCCGAGGTGATCTTGAGGTCGATCATCCGACCGATCAGCCTGGACGGCCCCGGGAAGTTCACCACCCGGTTGTTTGCCGTGCGTCCGGCGAGTTCGTCGGGCGACTTGCGCGAGGTGCCTTCGACCAGAACGCGCTGCAAGGATCCGACCATCGAGGCCGACAGACCCTGAGCATGGCGTTCGATGTGAGCCTGAAGCCGCTGCAGGCGCTGCAGCTTGACCGCAGCCGGCGTTTCATCAGTCAGGTCAGCGGCCGGCGTGCCGGGCCGTGGGCTGTACAGGAAGGAGAAGGACTGGTCGAAACCGACTTCCTCGATCAGCGACATCGTCTTTTCGAAGTCCTGGTCGGTCTCGCCTGGAAAGCCCACGATGAAATCGGAGGTGATCGACACCTCCGGGCAGGCGGCTCGAAGCCGCCGGATGATCGACTTGTATTCCAGCGTGGTGTAGCCGCGCTTCATCGCGGCCAGGATTCGATCCGAACCCGACTGCACCGGCAGGTGCACATGCGCCGCCAGCTTGGGCAGGTTCGCATGCGCATCGATCAGGCGCTGGGTGAATTCGCGCGGATGGGAGGTGGTGTAGCGGATGCGCTCGATGCCGGGGATGTCGCAGACATAGTCGAGCAGCATGGCGAAATCGGCCTGATCGCCGTCGCCGGTGGCGCCCAGATACGCATTGACGTTCTGCCCCAGCAAGGTGACCTCAAGCACGCCTTGCTGAGCCAGCCCGGCAATTTCGGTCAGTACGTCCTCGAAGGGTCGGGAGACCTCTTCACCGCGCGTGTAGGGCACGACGCAGAAGCTGCAGTACTTGCTGCAGCCTTCCATGATCGATACAAAAGCACTGGCACCCTCGACCCGCGCGGGCGGGAGGTGGTCGAATTTCTCGATCGAGGGAAAGCGGATATCCACCTGCGGCCGGCCACTCGAGCGACGGGCTTCGATCAGCTCGGGCAGGCGGTGCAGGGTCTGCGGCCCGAAGACCACATCGACATACGGCGCGCGCGAGACGATGTTCTGGCCTTCCTGACTGGCCACGCAGCCACCCACCCCGATCACCAGCTCCGGGCGCTGGCGTTTGAGTTCGCGCAGACGTCCGAGATCCGAGAAGACCTTTTCCTGGGCCTTCTCCCGCACCGAGCAGGTGTTGTACAGGACGATGTCGGCCTGTGCAGGATCGTCGATGGTTTCGATGCCACCCGCCTGTGACTGGCCGAGCAGATCGATCATCCGGGCCGAGTCGTACTCGTTCATCTGGCAGCCGAAGGTGCGGATGAAGAGTCGGGTGGGTCTGGTTGGAGGCTGAGCCATTGGGCGGGGTGCGAGGTAATCATGGATCATAGCAAGCTCTTTGTGAAACTCCGGCCGCGTCATCCGAGCGTCATTGACTTGCGACAGGATCACCTGTTCGCGTCAACCCCCACCCAAACCCACACAGGAAACCACCGTGGACAAGTCGAACCTGCCTGATTTCTCCGACCTGCGCTCAAGAATCGAGCGCGATCTGCTCGACGGCTACGACGAAGAGCTCGAAATGGAGATGGAGGATCAGCTGGCTCACCTTCCCGGCGAGGCGCCCAAAGAGCAGACCGAGGCGGATCGCGAGGATCGGATCAGCTATTTCCGCGAGCTGTTCAGGCTTCAGGGCGAACTGGTCAAGCTTCAGGAGTGGGTTGCAGCCACCAAGACCAAGGCGGTCATCATTTTTGAAGGACGGGATTCCGCCGGCAAGGGGGGGGTCATCAAGCGGATCACGCAGCGTCTGAACCCGCGGGTCTGTCGGGTGGTGGCCCTGCCTGCGCCGAACGATCGGGAGCGCACCCAGTGGTACTTCCAGCGCTATGTCTCGCACCTGCCGGCGGGCGGCGAGCT
>CAIXXI010000451.1 GCA_903923345.1 uncultured Burkholderiales bacterium
AGGGCCCAATGCCTGGCAATTTGCTCGTCAAGGCTTCAGGTTGGGGCCCTAAGTCAAGGCCTTAGTTGGAGCCTTAGATCGGAGCCCAGCGGCCCTCATTCACGCTGGCCTTGCCATCGGTCACCAGTTTTTCCAGGTGCGCCAGCAAGGAGCGCTTGGCAATCGGGAAGAGCCCTGAATTCACGTCGTCGTAGGCCACTGGCACGATGTCGTCCAGAGTCCCGCCGCCGGTCTTCGCAAGCGCTGCAGCCACTTTCGCCTCGCGACCCAACCGATGCGCCATCAGTTTTTCGATCGCGTGTCTGGCTGAACCCAGGACATGACCGTGCGCGGGCAGGATAAAGTCCACCGGCTCCTGCGCAAGCACCTTCAGCGAGGCGATGTAGTCGAACATGTTGCCATCAGGTGGATCGACCACGGTGGTCGAGCCATTCAGCACATGATCGCCAGAGAACAACAGGCGATCTTCTTCAAGCACCAGGCACACATGGTTCGCAGCGTGGCCGGGTGTAAAAACCGCGCGCAAGGTGGAGTCGCCCACCACGATGCGCTCACCATGGGCCAGTTCGCGATCAGGCGTGAAGCTTGAGTTGGCGCGGGCGGTCGGCAAGGACTTCAATCCCAGGATGGGCACAGGCTTGCCAACGGCCTCTCGAAGCAAGGGCGCGCCCGGCGAGTGATCCGGATGAGAGTGGGTGCAGATGATTGCCTGCAATCCATCGCCCACGACGTTCGCGATGCGCTCGATGTGCTCGGGCAGGTCCGGTCCCGGGTCGATCACCACGAACTGTCCTGCTTCACCCACGATGTAGGTGTTGGTGCCGGGGCCTGTCATGACGCCTGCATTGGGTGCGGTCAGGCGCTGCACGTTGGTTCTGAGCGGAACGGCTGCGTCGTGACGCCAGTCGAGCGCGTGCACCATTTTGCCGTCAGGCGCGACCATGTGAACTTCCCCAAACTGCGACTCGTCCTCAGTGAAGCGGGCTTCCTTGCCTTTGACGAGACCACCACGCGGGTTGGCGAAATACACTTTCGTGGTCGATTGGCATGAGTCGATCACCTGCTCAACCCGCTCGTATCGCTTGAGCTGGCCCAGGGTTCGAATCGTCGGGAAGATCATCTTGAAGCCGCCCTGCTCGTGCCGGCTCAGCGCTTGCGCGGGGTTGATCCAGACGGGTTCGAACTGTTCGGTGCCGTCAGCCACCGGCTCCTGCCCTGGGGGCATGGGCGCGACAAAGAATCGCACCTGGAATCGCTTGGGAAGGTCCGGGTCTGTGGTCCATTGTGAGAGCCAACCCGTGCGGTCGATCGCGAGCTCAAGCTCATGATCCGCAAGCTGTGCGTAGAAGTCGGCATCCTGGGAGCGATCGAGCTTGGCGGCCTGATGAGGCTCGCACAGGCTTTGCTGACCCTTGCGCCATGCCAGCAAAATGCCGAGCTCTTCGAACGACTCACGAAGCGCCGCGTGCGCATGCTGGCGATGATCGGCGTCCTGGTCGGCGCGTGTGCGTGAAACCGAATGGGCAGCCTCGCTGGCATCTGCTGCATCAACCGCGCCGCCTGGAAACACATAGACGCCCGGCGCAAAACTGGCTGTCTCTGAACGGCGGGTCATCAGCACCTGCAGCCCGTCGTCATGATCACGCAGCAGCAGGATGGTGGCAGCAGATCTCGGTGCGACAGGGTCGCGCCATCCATGAAGCAGTTTCTCGCGTCGAATCGAATTCATCGGGGTTTCCTTATCGGGCAATGGTCACGGCAAAGCGCGGGCCAAATGACTCGGCGAGCTGATTGCAGCGCGCTTCGAACACCGCTTGGCCGATCGCCTCGATTCGCGCCACGGCCTGGGCCTGGTTGGCTGGAATCTGGCCACTCTTTGCAGCATCTGCATCGGCCCCTTCGTGTTGGCCGAGCGCACAGATCAGGGCCGCATAGAGCAGCCTGTCCTGGATATCGTCTTGAGCAATTTTTCGGGCTTTGCGCTCAAAGACCTTCAGACCGGACCACAGTTCGGGGGTGTCGAAGTCATAGTCATAAAACCCTTTCCCGGCAGCACGGCCCATTCGCTGGAACCCGTGGGCCATCTTCTCCATCACATAAACAGCCGATTCGGTGAGCCTTGCCGAGGCGGCTTGATGTGAGTGTCCGTGCTCGTGCGCACACTCAGGACCATGAACATGAGCAGCTTGAGCGCCATGCCCGTGTTCGTGGTCATGGCCGTGTTCGTGGTCGTGCCCATGCGCGTGATCGTGCCCGTGCCCGTGATCGTGTCCATTCCCATGGTCGTGCCCATCGCCATGCTGATGCTCATGGTCGTGCTGGTGCCCGTGCTCAGCGGCATGCATTTCAGCGTGCAGAGCATCGTCGACGACTGCTAATGAAATGGCGTCCAGAGTAGCCAGCGCGCCGATTGGCATACCGACCGCAATTGATGCTGATTCAATCAGTGACGCGGGTACACCGTCACCCAAGAGGGCAAGGGCTTCATTCAGGATCGCTGCAGTGACTGGGTGGGAATAGGCAGTCAGGCCAGCTGGGGTGGCGTGTTCGTGAGCGTGGGGCATTTAGGGTCCTGTCAGCCGCAAGCTGCGGCGATGCCCATTCATCATAGCGCCCTGGCAGATGACGCCAGTGCTGAATTCCGATACGGCGCAGCGGGTGCGCGTCACGTCCTCAGAGCAGAACGTGACTCTTGCTGGTGTTGCCAGTCGAGAGAAGCGAGATCACCTTGGGGTCAGTGATCAGGGATCCACAGGAATCGGCTGCCAAAACCAGATCCGGGCAGACTGGGCGGACCAATCCGAAGCCTTGTGCGAAGTCGACCTTCAGATCAAGCAACGATGCGACCGTATCGTGGGTCTCAGCCCATTCCGCGATGCTGCGCATGCCCAGTTCGTGAGTGAGATCAACGATCGTGCGCGTGATCGCGTAATTCGCGGGGTTCAGGTTGATGTCCTTGACGAAGCTGCCGTCGATCTTGATGAAATCAGCCGGGATTTCTTTCAGATAGTTGAACGAGGTGTAACCGGCGCCAAAGTCATCGAGCGCGAGCATGCTGCCGCTTTGTCGGATACGGTCAGCGAATCGCCGGGTTGAACCGATGTCGTGAAGGGCAACGCTCTCGGTTATTTCAAAGCAGAGCTTTGCCGCAGAGGCTCGATGGTTCTCGATCAACGAAAATGCATCGTCAATAAATCGCCTGTCGTTCAATGACGCGCCGCTCAGGTTGAGGGTGGCGAAAGTGATTCGGTCACGGTGATTCGGGTTGGCATCGAGCCACTCCAGTGTGTTCCGCAGCACCCAGCGGTCAATCTGCGACATCAGACCGTGGCGCTCGGCTGCTCCGATGAAACGAGATGGGGGTACGACTAAGCCCTCCTCATCGCGCATACGGATGAGCACTTCGTAACTCAGAGACGAGTCAGGAGCTCGCAGCGAAACGATTGGCTGAAGCTCGAGGAAATACCGATCAGTGGGAATTCTCTGCTGCAGGTTGGCAACCACACGTAACTCATGCAGGTGCGACTGAAGCATCGAATCCTGCTCGGACAACTGCACCACGCAGTTTCGACCTCTCGTCTTGGCTTCACTGCAGGCTCTGCCAGCAGCAGCCATCACATCGACATAATCACTGCTCGCAGCGTCAAGGGCGACGATACCGATGCTGACGGTGACATTCAGGACTTTTCCATCGACCTCAAATGCTTCAGCGCAGATTGCTTCCCGAACCCTCTCCATAGCCTGAACGGCAGATGGCACAGAACAATCCTGCAAGACCAGCACGAACGAATCAGCAACACGGGCAACACTGTCACGAGCGCGCGACAAGGCATCAATGCGGTGACCGACCTGCTGAAGGAGAGCATCCCCAACGCCGAACCCATGGAGATCATTGACCAACTTGAAGCGATCAATGTCGAGATATGCAATTGCATGGTCGACTCCCATCCCAACACCTGCAGATGCAAGATGCAGTCGATTTTCAAGACCTCGTCTGTTCAGAAGTCCAGTGAGGTGGTCATGGTCTACCAGGTTCCTAAGCTCAAACTCGACATTCTTCTTTTGGGTGATGTCTTGAATGGAGCCTTCGATTAGATCAAAGTTGCGGCTAAGTCGAATCAGAAACCATTTCGTATTACTCGGCGTACTGTGGACACTCAGTTCTAGCGGTAAGTCAGGATTAAGGCTACCCGCTTGAATTAGAGGAAATGAATTTTTGCCTAGAATAGATTCAATGCATAGCGGTGAATTTTTAGATTCTTCGGCTAAGGAAAACAATTCTTTGAAGCTTGAGTTAAAGAAAATAATTTCCCCGGAATTGTTGACGCCGAACAAGCCCACGGGGCTTGAGTTAAAGATGCGTTTAAACTTCTCTAAATGGATTAGGCCTTGATGTTGGGCTGAAATTCGCTTGTC
>CAIXXI010000452.1 GCA_903923345.1 uncultured Burkholderiales bacterium
GGCGGCGGCAGGTCATGCTGACCGGTGGCTGCAGGCTCTGCGTGAGATGCCCTGCAGCCGAGGATCACGCAGGAGGCCGCGATGTCCCAAGCCCAGCAACTCGATGCCCAGCCCGGGACTGCCCGGGCCACCACAACGATTCGGACTTCTCCCCATGAGCGGCTGACCGCCTTGGGCCTGGTGCCGGTCGCCCGCGCCACTCAGTTCGCTGGCGACATCCAGGCGCTGATGGCGCGTACGCCCCTGTTTGCCGGTCTGGAGCCCAGCGAAACCCTCAGGCTGTGCGGCTTCATGTATGTCTACGAGGCACCGCCCGGTGTGACGATGATCGCCGAGGGTGAGGCGGGTGACTTCATGATGATCCTGATGCAGGGCATGGTCGATGTCCTGCGCCGCAACCGCTACAACCACCCAACCCGCATCGCGGTGGCACAGTCCGGGCATGCGCTGGGCGAGATGTCGATGTTCGACGGCGAACCGCGATTTGCCTCCTGCGTCACCCTGGGCACCTGCCGCATGACGGTCCTCACGCGCGACGCGCTCATGCTGGTGCTGCACGACGAACCCCGCCTGGGCAACAAGATCCTGCTCAAGCTGGTTCAGCTGCTCTCGGACCGCCTGCGTCAGACCAGCGCGAAGCTGGTGAGCCACCTCGAGAGCGCACAGGGCGGCTGATCACAGCGGCGACCTGATCGGTGCGCTGGCACCGGGATGGCGCGTGGCCTTGCCTGCATCTGGTGCGAAGTCACCCTCGCAAGTCGCTTGGGGCGACTGAAAGCACTCGGCATCGATCTTGCATCGTGTGTTCATCCGCACCCGCGGACTGGAGATGCCGATGTCCGCTCACCCGAGCACCGATGAACCGATTGCCTGGCACATGCAGGAAGTCCTGCTGATCCGGGAGGTGGTTCGACTGCTCGGTCGCAGTGTCGAGCCGCATTTCGTGATTCGTCAGACCCTGCGACTCCTGTCCGAATGGGTGGGATTGAACCGGGGCAGGGTGCTGATGTGGGACGAACAGGAGGAAGTCCTGTCGATCCGGCATGCCTATGGCCTGACCGCGCAGGAGTCGGCGCGAGGTCGGTTCGTGCGGGGCGAGGGCGTCTGCGGACAGGTTTATCGCACCGGCTCGGCCCGGGTCATCCAGGACATCGATACCGAAGCGGAGTTTCTGGGCCGATCGGTTCAGCGCAGCACCCTGCCAGACGAGACGGTGTCATTCCTGGCCGTGCCGCTGCGCGAAGGCGAGCGGGTGATCGGCGTTCTGGCGGCTCACCGCCTGCGGCATCGCAAGCGAGCAATCAACGATGACCTCGAGCTGCTGCAGACCGTCGGCACGATGCTCGGTCAGGTCATTCGGCTCAACGAGGAAATCAAGCGTCGCACCGAGCGGCTTGAAACCGAAAACCGTGACCTGCGCGTGCGACTGGGCAGCCAGCTGCCCAATTTCGGCATTCTGGGCGACGCCCCTGTGCTGCGGGATTGCCTGGAGCAAGCCAGTCGCCTGGCTGCCGGAGACCTGACCGTGCTGCTGCTGGGTGAGTCAGGCACCGGCAAGGAACTCTTCGCGCGGGCCATCCATCAGACCAGCGAGCGCAGTGAGGGGCCCTTCGTCAAGGTCAACTGTGCGGCCATCCCGGAGAGCCTGTTCGAGTCGGAAATCTTCGGGCACGAGAAGGGGGCCTTCACCGGTGCGATCAGCGCGCAGCCTGGACGATTCGAACAGGCCGAAGGCGGGACACTCTTTCTGGATGAGGTGGGCGAGTTGCCGCTTTCAATGCAGGCCAAGCTGCTGCGGGTCCTGCAGGAGCGGGTCGTGGTGCGCCTGGGTGGCCGCAAGGAACTGCGACTGGACGTGCGCGTGGTGGCGGCCACCAATCGCGACTTGGCCGCGCAGGTGGCGAAAGGCGAATTCCGGCTCGACCTGTACTACCGGCTCTCGGTGCTGCCATTGCGACTGCCGGCCTTGCGTGAGCGCGCCCAGGACATCCCGATTCTGGTCCGCCATTACGCGCATGAGGCCTGCCTGGCCTGGCGGCGTGAGCCCGTTCGGTTCAGTGACCCGGCCCTGCGCCGAATGCAGGACCACCCCTGGCCTGGCAATGTGCGACAGCTTCAAAGCGTGGTCATGCGGCTGGTGATGCTGGCCCACGGCGGCCTGATCGACCTCGCCAGCGTCACCGCTCAATTGCTGGCAGAGCCTGATCCGCTCAGCCTGCGGCCCGCCGAATCCGGGCCGACAGGGCCGCTCCAGGCTGAGCCGGTCCTGGCGTCTGCGTCGGCGCATTCAGGCCTGAGCGAATTGATTCGCCCCTACGTCCCGGTGGCATCGACCGATCTCGCACGGGTCCGCGAGGCGCTCGAGCGCAGCGGTGGCAACCGGTCCCGAGCCGCCCAGTTGCTGGGTCTGACCCGACGCCAGTTCACCTACCGGCTTGAAAAACTGGGCTTGGGCTGTTCGGGTGGGGGTCCGGCAGACGCCCCTTTGTGAACATTTTGTCCAATCTGGTGCGCTCGAATTGAACAAAGTGTTCGATTAACCACCGGATGGGTGCGTCGGGCGCGGGTTTGGCGGGCTGGCATGCGCTTTGCAGTAGCTGAGCCAGATGTGGCCGGCGCGTGCCTGGCTTCCTTCCAACCCTCATCAGGACACTTCTACATGTCAGCCCTTCCTCAGACCACCGTCGAAACCACCTGGGTCAAGCCGATCGACGCGGCCGGCCTGTCCGTCTTTGCTCAGAAGGGGCGCGACAACCCCAACTCGAAGGGCACAGTCCGCAGCAAGACCGTCTACGACGGCCAGTTCCGCTCCCTGACCTATGTCGGACATCACGCGCCGGTGGTGGTTGATGAGCCGCCTCATTTGTTTGGCCAGGACACCGCGCCTGCACCCTCCGAAATTCTGCTGTCCGGACTGGGCGGCTGCCTGTGCGTGGGCATTCACGCGGTCGCCACCCATCGCGGCGTCAAGATTGCCCGCATGGAAGTGATGCTCGAGGGCGACATCGGCAATCCGTCAGCCTGGGGCGCCGGTGGCGCAAAGAAGGAGCCGCTGCAGATGGGCTTCCAGGCGGTTCGGGCTCAGATCGTTCTCGAGGCTGACGCACCGCGTGAGGTGCTCGAGGAAATCGTCCGTGATGCCGACTACGCCTCGCCGATGGCCAACTGCTTTCGCAATCCGATCCCGACTGACGTCCGGCTCGTCTGACCAGAGACACGATCATGGGCGCATCCGAACACACTTCCTTGTGCGTCGATCCTGACGCGCTGACGTCGAGCGTGCGACGCGTGCTCGATCCGCTGGTCGGTCGAATCGATCGCGAGGGCCTGTATCCGACCGATGCCCTGCGCGAGTTCGGTCGCCTGGGCGCGTTTCGTCATCACCTGGCCAGCCAGAGGCCCGACGCCCGCTGCGACATCGCTGCAGCGATCGATGCAATCGGCGCGATCGGACGCAGCTGCGGTTCCACGGCCTTCATGGCCTGGTGTCAGGATGCCTGCAGCTGGTATGTCGAGCAGGGTCGATCCGAGTCGCTGCGGCAGTCCCTGCTGCCCAAGCTGGCCAGCGCGCAGGTGCTGGCGGGTACTGGCATGTCCAACCCGATGAAATCATTTGCCTCGATCGAGCAGCTCGCGCTTGAGGCTGAGCAGGTCGAGGGAGGCTTCATCGTCAATGGCAGGCTGCCCTGGGTGTCGAATCTGGGCGCCGATCATGTGTTTGGCACTGCGTTCCGGGTCGCCTCGGGGCCGAACGGTTCGAGCCGTGATGTCATGGCCCTGATCCACTGCAACTGGCCGGGCCTGACGATGAGTGAGGTGCCGTCATTCCTGGCGATGGACGGCACGGGCACGTATGGCCTGCAATTCGTCGACGTTTTTATCCCCGACGACCACATTCTGGCCGACCCGATCGGACCCTGGCTCAAGCGCATCCGCAATGGGTTCGTGTTGATGCAGGTGGGCATCGGCACCGGCATCATCGAAGGCTGCATCGAACTCATGCGTGAGTCGAACCTGCGGCTGTCGCATGTCAATGCCTTTCTGGAAGACGGGCCGGATGAAATCGAAGACGAGCTGCTAGCACTGCGCCACAGAACAGGCCAGCTTGCGCAGGCGGTTCTGGATGATGCTGATTCGCAATTCGCCCAGGTCCTGACCGCGCGGTTGATGACCTCCGAGCTGACCCTGCGCGCCACCCAGTCGGCGATGCTGCATGCCGGTGCTGCCGGTTATGCGCTGGCCTCACCGGTGCAGCGGCGTCTGCGCGAAGGCTATTTCGTCGCGATCGTCACCCCGGCGATCAAGCACCTTCGCAAGGAAATCGACCGCCTCATGAGATCGGGGGCTCGATGAGTCCCACCAACAACCCGTCTGAAGCGCGAGGGCCGTCAGCCGAGCAGGCCTTCCGACGCTGGCTGTGCGAAGCCTGCGGGCTGATCTACGACGAGGCCCGCGGCGACCCCGACAGCGGCATCGCAGCAGGAACCCGCTTCGAAGACATTCCTGACGATTGGACCTGCCCGGTCTGCGGCGTGGGCAAGGCCGACTTCAAGCCACTGGAGCCGGCGCCTGCGGCAGCTGCTGCCAGCGCACGGCAAAAAAAACCGGCCCTTCAAGCAGCGGCTGATGATCATGGCGTCGTGATCGTGGGCGCCGGGCTGGCCGGCTGGTCGACTGCCAGAGCCTTGCGGTCGGCCGGATTCGACGGGCCGGTCTCAATCGTCACCGCCTGTGACGGCACGGTGTACTCCAAGCCGGCCCTGTCGGTGTGTGGTGGCAAGGGCATCGCCCTCGAAGCATTGGCTCAGCAAACCGGCGCTGACCTGGCCGATGAACTCGGCGTACGCTTGCTGGCGCACACCTGGGCCATCGAGCTCGATGCGGCGCGCCGGCGGGTGCTGACCACCCGCGGCACCCTTCGATATCGCCATCTGGTGCTGGCCAGCGGCGCGCGTGCCCGTCGCCTGAATCTCGAGGGCCCCGGCAGCACCCGACTGTTCAGTGTCAACGACCTGCAGGCCTACCGAGCATTTCGTCAGGCTTTCGATGCCGCCACCGCGCGGGTCGAGGCCTCCGGCCGACCGGTTCGCCTGCTCATCATCGGCGCCGGGCTGGTCGGCTGTGAATTCGCCAACGACCTGGCCAGTCTGGGAGCCCGTGTGACCTTGCTCGACACCGCGGCGTGGCCCCTGCAGGCACGCCTCGATCGACACAGCGGCGAGCAATTGCGCGATGCCCTGGCTGCTCAGGGCGTGTGGTTCGATCCGGGTGCCCGCCTGGGCCCGGTCTGTATCCCCGCCGGGGCGCCCGACTGTGCTTCGGTCCAGCTCGAATGGACCTCGGCCTGCGGCACGCGACAGGCCCGCGCCTTCGATCTGGGTCTCATGGCGGTGGGTGTCGAGGCCGAAGTGCGCGTCGCTGCCCGGGCCGGTCTGGCTGTTGGCCGCGGCATCGTGGTTGACCCCTGCTCGCTGCTTACATCAAACCCCGATATCTACGCGCTGGGTGACTGCGCTGAAATCAATGGGCAGCTCGGTTGCACGATCGAACCGATTCATCGACAGGCTCGAACGATTGCAGGTGAAATCACCGGAGCGCCGCAACCCTTTGCGGTGCACTCGCCGGTCTGGGTCGTCAAGACGCCCTGCCTGCCGATCACGATTCGAAGCGAAGGTGTCTCGGTGGGCTCGCCTGACTCATCGGGTCGTCACAGCGAGGTGACGGCGGCAGACCCGGCCTGAGTCGGTCGCTGCGCGTGTGCGCGGCGACGGCCTCAGGCCGCGTGCCAGATTCAGGCAGGAAAACCGCTCTCGATCGGCAGACCCGGCTCACGTGACCATTCGTTCCACGAGCCAAAGTACATCCGAACGTCGGCAAACCCGGCCTCTTTGAGGGCGACATAGGTGTTGGACGCCCGGGCGCCCTTGAAGCAGTACAGGTACACCGGATCCTTGGGCGAGATGCCTGCGCTGCGACAGTCCGCCAGAATTTCCTCGGGCGATTTGAAGACCTGCCCTTGTGCTGATGGCTTCATGAAGCGATACCACTCGATCCACTTTGCGCCGGGAATGCGGCCTTTGCGGGGTGCAAAGTCCTTGCCATAAGGCGATGAGCTCTCGCCGATCCACTCGTCGACGTCACGCACGTCAAGCAGCACCACATCGCTGTCGAGCGCGGCCAGCATCTCTTCCTTGGTCACCATCAGCGATGCGGTCTCATCGGGCATCGGGAACATCGCAGGGCTCGGCGACACGGCTTCAGTCGACATCGGCAGGCCGGCCGCCTTCCAGGCGGTGGCGCCACCGTGCAGGATTCGGACCTTCGGATACCTAAGCCAGCTCA
Source organism: uncultured Burkholderiales bacterium (assembly GCA_903923345.1). Taxonomy (GTDB): domain Bacteria; phylum Pseudomonadota; class Gammaproteobacteria; order Burkholderiales; family Burkholderiaceae_E; genus UBA4615. The sequence continues at coordinate 6,343 of CAIXXI010000452.1, forward strand.
GCAGAAAGTAGCCGCGGCAGGACTGGCCAAAGCCGCTGTTCATCGAGTCTTCATACAGCACGGCGGTCTCTTCACCCGACAGTCCGATGGATCCGAAGCCATCGGCGAAGGCCTGCTTCAGTTCCTGCAGGCCTTCTGCGGTGGAGGTGGCCAGGAAGGTGAAAATTTCGCGCAGGTTCACCGCGCCCGGCAGGTGGCCCTCGGCATAGGCCTGCGGATCGCGCGTGTCGATGAGCACACACTTTTCACCGGATTTCATCAGGGCATCGAGTTCGACTGCAGACATCAGGACGGCTTGGGACATGGACTGGCTCCGTGAGAAAGAAGACCTTAGGGACACCATGAGGTGCAAGCCGCATGCCAGTGTAGGAGGCTGATCAAGCGATTGAATCGCGGGTGTCGATGTGAAGGCGTTTTCTGCACGGACATCGTGCAGGGCGCACGGACATGGCGCGTTGCCGGCGTGTCTGGCTGCCCGGCATCACCGCAATGAGCCGAAATCGGGCGTCGCGAGCGGTCGTCCTCAGTGGGCTGAAAACCCGCTCATTGTGCGCAATTCGTCAACATTGTTCCGCCTTTACAAGGCCGCTGGCGCTCGATGCCATCCCCACACCGCGGCGCAGTCGCCGTTCTCTTCGATGCTGCTTGGCACGGGCTTTGCTCATAGCAGAAGGTTTTCAACGAAGGCTGAACATGAGCAACCTCTATCGCCCCTATGACGAATATCGCCGGCTCGGCCCGGCTTGTGCACAGTGCGGCATCAGTCATCCATCCGATCAGGCTGACCCGCACTCAACGCCCTCGGACTTGAATGCTTCAGCAGTCAGCGCTGAGCGCCTCTCCGACGATTTCGTCGAAGCAACCCTGGTCAAGGCGCTGTTTCCGGATGACAGCCTGCGGCGTCGCTTCATTAAGGCGGTGGGCGCGACCACCGCACGCGCTGCGATCGCATCGGTGCTGCCAGTGGGTGCCATGCAGGCGATGGCACAGGACAAACCCGGCTCACTTGAAAAGCGCGATCTGAAGATCGGTTTCATCCCGATCACCTGCGCCACGCCGCTGATCATGGCCGATCCCCTGGGCTTTTATAAGCGTCAGGGCCTGACCGTGACGCTCAACAAGACCGCAGGCTGGGCGCTGGTTCGAGACCGCATGATCAATCGCGAATACGAGGCCTCGCACTTCCTCTCGCCGATGCCGATCGCCATCTCGATGGGACTGGGCTCGGTGGCCGCACCGATGCGGGTCGCCACCATCCAGAACATCAATGGTCAGGCGATCACCCTGAGCGTCAAGCACAAGGACAAGCGCGATCCCAAGCAGTGGAAGGGCTTCCGGTTTGCGATTCCGTTCGAGTACTCGATCCACAATTTCCTGCTGCGTTATTACCTGGCTGAAAACGGCCTGGATCCCGATAAGGACGTTCAGTTGCGGGTGACACCCCCCGCCGAGATGGTGGCCAATCTGCGCGCCGGCAACATTGATGGCTTCCTCGGACCGGATCCCTTCAACCAGCGTGCGGTCTTCGATGAGGTCGGCTTCATTCACATCCTGTCCAAGGAAATCTGGGACGGCCATCCCTGCTGTGCCTTCGGCGCTTCGGATGCCTTCATCAAGGAAAATCCGAACAGCTTTGCTGCGCTGTATCGGGCTGTTCTTGAAGCGGCGGCGATGGCGCGTGATCCGAAGAATCGTCCTCTGATCGCCAAGGTCATCTCGCCTGCGGCGTACCTGAATCAACCGGAGACCATCGTCGAGCAGGTGCTGACGGGTCGCTTCGCGGACGGTCTGGGCGGTGTTCGAAACGAGCCCACCCGCACCGACTTCGATCCGGTGCCCTGGCACTCGATGGCGGTCTGGATGCTCACCCAGATGAAGCGCTGGGGCTACATCAAGGGTGACGTTGCATACAAGGACATCGCCGAACAGGTCTTCCTGCTCACCGATGCCCGCAAGCGGATGGCTGAACTCGGTCAGAAGGCGCCGGACAACGGCTACCGCAAGTTCAAGGTGATGGGCAAGGACTTCGATCCGATGCAGCCCGGCGCTTACGTCGACAGTTTTGCGATTCGCCGGACCTGAGGAGGCTTCGATGAACTCAAAACTCAGCCTGAACGTTCGGGCCGGCCTGTTGTCGCTGCTGATTCTGGCGATGCTGCTGGGTGTGTGGCATGTCGCCACGCGTCCGGCTGCGACGGCGGGCGCTCAGGTGGCCAACGATGAATACGCGAAGCTGATGGGCAAGTCCTCGGCGGTGGCGAAGACGGACGGACTGCCGACGCTTGCGCAGATGGGCGAGACCGTGGTCAAGCACCTCTCGGCACCCTTCTACGACAACGGCCCGAACGACAAAGGCATCGGCATCCAGCTCGGGCACTCGCTGGCCCGGGTCGGCGGCGGCTATCTGCTGGCGGTGCTGGTTGCGATCCCTCTGGGCTTTCTGATCGGCATGTCGCCTCTGGTGTATCGGGCTCTGGACCCGTTCATCCAGGTGCTCAAACCGATTTCACCGTTGGCCTGGATGCCGATTGCGCTCTACACCATCAAGGACTCGGCGGCATCGGGCATCTTCGTGATCTTCATCTGCTCGATCTGGCCGATGCTGATCAACACCGCATTCGGCGTGGCATCGGTGCGCAAGGAATGGCTCAACGTGTCTCGCACGCTCGAGGTCAGTCCCTGGCGCAAGGCGTTTGAAGTGATCCTGCCAGCTGCGGCACCCACCATCCTGACCGGCATGCGCATCTCGATGGGCATCGCCTGGCTTGTCATCGTCGCCGCCGAAATGCTCGTCGGCGGAACCGGAATTGGCTACTTTGTGTGGAACGAATGGAACAATCTGTCTCTGACCAATGGGATCTTCGCCATCTTGCTGATCGGGGTCGTCGGGATGTTGCTGGACCTGGCCTTCGCCCAGGCGCAGCGCATCGTGACGTGGCGCGAATGAGCGCGGCCGATACCTTCCTGCGGGTTGAGGGACTCGCACAGCGCTTCCCGGCTCAGGGCCGGGGCGAGCCGCTGA